>CAYULZ010000011.1:8588-20751 GCA_964445865.1 uncultured Lachnospiraceae bacterium
AGCAGAACGCATAGTTACCAACCGAGGTGATATCCTTGCCGATAACGATCTTCGTGATCAGGTGATTCGTGGTGTACCACGGCTGTTCGCTATGAGAAGCAAAGTTAGGCATTGCACCGGTACCGGTGATCCACAGCTCTCCGTTCTCATATCTTGCCCACTGCACCGTTTCACTCAAATTGCCGCTCGCAACGGCGGTATAGATAAATTCGCGAGTCGTGTAGTCAACACCGTTGTTCTGTGCAAACGTCTGGGCATAGGTGCCTTCTGCTACATTCAGCACAACCTGATCGGAGCCCTTGAAGGCACTGAAGTAGATATAGGACACACTCTGCGGAACGTACACGCTCTCCAGACCGAAGCAGTCGCCGAACGCATACGCACCGAGATACGTCACGGTTTCGGGGAGAACAACTGCCGTAAGCTTCGGATTATTGTGGAAGGAAAGAATGCCAATCGAGGTCAGCTTACTGCCTTCCTCAAATACGATCTCAGTCACGTTCTGAGCATAGCAGAACGCATAGTTACCAACCGAGGTGATATCCTTGCCGATAACGATCTTCGTAATCATTGCATTGGAAGTGTACCACGGTTGTTCGGAGTGCGTAATGTAGTTAGGCATCGCGCCGCTACCGCTAATTTCCAGCACACCGTCGGAATAGAGCTTCCAAGAAACAGAGCTATTGAGATCGCCGGACTTGACAACCTTTACACTTCCCTTTCTCAGTTCAACCGCCAGATTGTAACGTTCAGCATACAGATGGCCGACCGTATTTTCGGCGACCTTCAGAACAAGATCTGCATTGGCCTGATAGAAAATGTCTGCTTCCATATCGACAACATCTTCGGGAATGTAAACACTTTCAATGGTACGAGCACGATAGAATGCCGCATTACCAATCGATTTGAGCTTACTGTTTTCTTCAAAACTGATGCTCGTCAAAGCACCGCACTCATAGAACGCATAGCCTTCAAGAACCTCGACGCTTGCAGGAATCTTCACATCTCCGGTCAAACGCCAGTTGTGACCGAAGGCACCCCAAGAAATCGTCTTCAAAGAAGAATTCTCCTTAAAGGTAACCGATCTCAAATATACATTTTTGTAGAAGCCGAAGCGGCCGATCTTGGTAATACCGCTACCAACCTCCAAAGCGGTGATCGCAGTAGCATCATTCTGGATAACCCACGCAGGATACAATCCATTGGCGGTGTAATCCTTCATCTCGCCTTCACCGTCGACCTTCAGCAGTCCATTGCTCAACAGAACATACTTAATGTTTGTACCGCTGAAGCCGGCATCGACAACCGAGGCATCTGCCGAGGAAACAAATGCCCCCTTCTCATCAAAGAGACACGTGTAACCCAACATATCAACCTCGCCGCTGATAGCCACGCCGTTTGCATCGTAGAAATAAACCTCGGGGTAGATATTGACCTCGCCGGTAGTCAACTGACCGGCAGTAAAATAACGGTATGCATTGATAGACTTGTCAAAGAAGAATCCGTCGAGTCTTGCCTTGTTGGCACAAACACCGTCTTCACCAAAGTCGTAATAGTAACCATCGATTTCCTGCAGACCAACAAGCTTCACGCCGTCCACATAGTAGGAATCATCCTGCCAACCGTTGGCAACAACAACGCCGTCAACATAGGTCTTACCGTCGGTATAAACACCGTTGAACGATTCGCCGCAAGCGCACTTCAGCACGTTATCGACCACCTCATAGGTATGGCCGGTAGCAGAAATCGTGGTACCCCAATCCACAACGGACTGACAGGTCTCACAGAAGGTACGATCGGTGTAGCCGTTCTCGGTACAGGTAGCAGCCTTGTCATCAATCGCTTCAGCAGTGTGAACGTGGCCGCCGTCCCAAGCATTAAAGTATGCAAGACCTTCTGCGGTAGCCGTCATATTCGCATAGTTGGCCCACATTTCGGTATCGCAGAAGACACGCTCACCGGTAAAGGTATCGGAGCTGCCGTCCACACGCCTTAAAACACCCATGTCTACATTGGCAATGACTGACATTCTCCAAAATTCCTTGGAATCTCGGAATTGCTTCAGCGTCAGGGCAGCCGAACCCGCCTTGGTACCATTCCCGTAGGTATAGCCGGTTTTCAATGTCCAAACGCGTACGGGAAGGGTTGCCAGAACCGCTTCGCCGGTTTGCGTGTTCCTTCCGACACGAGTGATGGTGATGGTTGCAATATTTTCGTTCTCGTCCATCACATACTCTGCCTCGAAGCCTGCGGCAAGGATCATATGCTCCAGCTGCCACGTGCTGTTGTTATCCAGATCGATAACAATCTCGACGGCCTGCACTTCCTCAATGGCAGTAGCCACGAGATCCATGTTGTAAATAGAACCAAGCTTGATATAGGTTGCATCGGCATCCGAAGCAACAAGTTTCACAGTGCTTGCGGAGGTCTCCGCATCTACAGTAATGTGCTGATAGATATAGCCGTAGTTGCCCATCTTATCACAAGCGGAAAACTTGATGGTATGCTTACCGTTAGTAAGTACAACATCCGTAATCGAAACAACGCCGTTGGCGTAGGTAGCTTCATACTCCACACCGTCGATATAAGCTTTAACGGTGCTCTCGTTGAGGCCGGTAAAATTGCTCTTAGCAGTATTTTCTGCAACGGATGCAGCAATGGTTACCTTATTTACAGTAACAGTCTGACCGTTCAACGCAGTTGCATCGGGCATACCTTCGGTAGCATAGGTAACATTAGAGAAAATGGGAGCTTCACGGTCATCAACAGCAGAAGAATAGTCTACCGTAACATCATCCATGTAAAAGACAAATTTGCCGGGGATATTACTGTTCTCGGCTGCGACGTAATTATAGTCAGATCCGTCACGGTCGGAAATGTAAAACTGCATCATGGCACTGTTGGCTACCCAAGCCACAGCAGAATACGCAGACGTATCAACATACAGGTAGTGCCAACCGGACTCATCGAACGTAGATACGACACCGGTACCGCCGGCCGTGGTGTCCATCGCATTGCCGGTAACCGCGCTACCCAAAATGGGGGTGCCGTCGTCATTATAACCGGTTACAGCCTTGAGGGTCCAACGGGCCCACAAGCCCACGCACTCGTCGGGAATATAGAGCCATACGCCAATGCCCACTGCGTTTTCAAAAACCTTCGTTTCCGTCGCATAAACGCTGGTCTTCATATAACCCGATTCCAGAGAGTTCGCATAGTTCACGGTCATTTTCAGTGCATGATTGCCGCTGTGCACTTTACCGGTCGTTGCATCAATAACCGTATGTGCACTTTCAGGCCATACATAGTTATATTTTGTGCCGGGTGTTTCCGAGAAAATTACATTTTGATTGGTACCGTTTTCGAAGTCATATACCACTTCAGAGGCCTTGCCGAGCTTGATGGTCGTGGTTGCGCTTACAGACTCCGCAAAAGAAAGCTTCGCCGTCAGCGTACTTTCGGTGGCGGCAACACCTTCTGCACCGGCTGTAAATGAAAAGTCCGAGATGGTACCGATGGTGGTGTCGGAAAGCGTGAACACAATGTCTGAAAGCTTGAGGACAACATCTCTTGCCCCATATTTTGCCGCAATATTCAAAGGAATAGATTTACTGTAAGGAACGACCATTTCACTGTTGCTGAATGCAATGGTATCGGGAACAACAACATTGATTACGGTCTCACCGACGACCTTGCCATTATAAAGCATTTGAATAACAGCCGAACCGGTCGTACTGCTTGCGGTAAATACACCGTCAACAACAACGCCCATAGAAGCGTCTGCCACTTGCCATGTAATACCATCAGCGGGAATCTCGGCGGCTCCGCCTGCCTTGTCAACACCCTTGGCAGCAATGGTAACCGTGGAGCCGGGGGTTACATACTCGTTCTCTGCGGTAAGAGAAGCGCTGACAAACTTACCGTCGGAGACAGCGGTAGAAACCATGATAAAGCCGTTGGAAATAGAACGCTCAGAGCCATCGGAGGGGCTATTGACAATACCGAAATCATTAGAGCCCTCGGCCTTAGCGGCGTAAGTACAAGAGCCGCCACCGTCCAAGTGACCTGCCCATACACATCCCAGATCCTTCATGACCTGTGCCTGCTCCAAAACGGTCAGACCTACAGACTTGGGCGCCTGGTTACCGTCGGCGGTCATCAGGATCACATTCCCATCAGCCGTAATACCGATCGTCTGACGGGGATAGTACTTGACCGTATCTAAGCCAGAGCAGATTTCACCGTCAACAATCAGCATGGTATAAATACCAATAGCCTCCTGAATGTTGCCCTTATCCCCGGAGTAATCGCCCTTATTACCGATCTTGACGGAGCCATCCTTCATGACAGCGAAATAACCGTAATTATTACCCTCGGATTCGGTAGTCACATCAATACCGTTCATAACGAACGTACCCGTTGGCTTACCGTTGATCATGTTATAGTAGGACGCATTAATGCCCGCTACTACGGTACCCTGATAATATTCATCACCCGCAGCCGCCTTCTCATTGAAAGCAGCAACCTGTTCGGTGAGCTTGGACATACCGTAGTTGGTGGGATCCATATCCTTGTAGGATGCAAACAACTTTACAGTATCCACACTCATGTCCGCCGTTGTGACAAACATCTTTACCTGCTCCTCGTTGTTATTATACAGGGTATAAGAATCCTGCATAATACCGGGAGCCAGTGTCGAATTCTTTTCCGTAGCTACGGTAAGCTGAGAGGTCGCAAAAAGCGCCTCTTCCGCCACAGCATTTACAGATGTAGCAAATGCCGAAATCGGTAGCATACCCAAAAGAATAACTACTGTCAAAACCAACGCTGTTATTCTGTTTGTTTTTTTCATAACATTTCTCCTTACATTTCTCCTTTTTTTATTTTGGGATATTGATATCTATATGAACAGACCACGTCTGAGGCTCTTTATCAAACTATGCGTGTATCTCGCGTTCAAAATATCTGTCCATCTCATCCATGAGTGCTTGCTTTTGAAAATTCCGTTCAAAATATGCCCTTGCATTCCGCGACATTTCACAACGTAAGGAAGCCTGCAATTCACATATTCCTTCGACCAACGCCTCTGCATTTCCTATTTCACAACAAACACCGCACGCTGCCTCGCGAATGATGCGCTCCGTTTCGCCTATAGCAGAAGCCAGAATCGGCATGCCGCAGGCCATATATGATTGGAGCTTAGCGGGAATTGTCTTTTCAAATAACGGATGATTGGCAAAAGATACAAAAGCCGCATCGCATACCGCAAGAAGCTCGGGAACTTTTTCGGCCGGCTGCTGTCCCAGCATGAAAAACATATCCCCAACACCGAGTGTCTGAATATTTGCTGCAAGATGCTCTCGCTGTCGTCCGTCTCCCACGATATAAAACGAAACGTCTGTCATATTTTTTTCCTTCAAGAGCTTCGCCGTTAACGGAAGAATCTCCAGCCCCTGTGCTTGACCTATATTTCCCGTAAATATAATCTTGAAACGGTCATCCTTCGGTATCTGTGATGTCGCATGTTTAAGAAGCGGAACATAAAAGTCCTCCGCATATTGCGGCCAATAGACGACCTTGTCTGCGTCATCGGGGATCCGCTTTTGTATCTCTTTGACAAACGATTGCGAGGTCGCGAATATTTTATCGCTCCTCCGGTATATCCAATCAACCATTTTGTCAATTGCACCAATGAGCCCTCTATTATGTATTCCGGTAACGTATTCTACATTTTCAGGCCACAAATCCTGCACATAAAGGAAATGCGGGACACGGTATCTCTTAGCATACCAAGCGCCGATCAATGCTTGTGTCATTGGCGACACCTCGAACGTAAAGACCAAATCTGCGCGCAGCTTGGTAAAGCATTGCCAGAAAAAGCCGGATATAGCAAAGGATACATAGTTTAACACCAAACCCACAGCGGTCTTTCCCCGTGCAAAAAGCGGGATGCGAATGATATTTACGCCATTCCAGCATTCCTTACGCTTTTTGAAGCCACGATATCCTTTGTAAAATTTACCTTGCGGATAGTTTGGAATCCCCGTTACCACCGTGACCTCATATCCGCGCTTTACCCACTCACAGCACATATCGTTAATGCGAAAAGATTCCGGATAAAAGTATTGGCTTATGACCAGCAAATGCTTGCGCTTCATAGTTCACCCTCTGTACGACGAATGCTTTCCGACAAGCTATGCACTCGATAATCTTGTGAATACTCGCTCAGAGCCATATCGTAAACCAAATTGCCGAACGCCTTTTCGACCATAGTGGTAACGCGACCTGCCAACATAAGCATCCACTGCATTCCGCTCAACAATTTGATTTTTTTACCGTGCACCTCTGCGATCATACGCACCAGATCCGAAGTGTTGCTATATTCTGCATTTTGAGGAAAAAACACGCCAGATTCCAAATGCTCCACCAGCAGTCGAACAAATTCACATAGATTCTCAACGTAGCACATGGATCTTTGATTACTCACCTTAGGGAAAACGGGAGATTTTTGCGCAATTCTTGAAAGCCGTGAGTAATTTCCTTTGCTTCCCCTTCCATAAATCATCGGAGAGCGTAGAATCGCAACGCAAAAAGATTCATCGGCAAGCGGTTGCAGTCCACATTCCGCTTGCCATTTGCTGTCACCGTAACAATTGGCTGGAGAGATAGGCGTATCCTTGGTTATGATCTTTTGCTTGCCAATCGGCGCACTATTTCCATAAACCATCATACTGCTCATAAAAACAAACTGCCGTACGCCGTCCTCTTTGGCCTTTTTCGCTGTTTCAATCGCCAAATCGGTATTGATCGCATAATATTGCTTTTCTTTTTCTTCGCTGATCTTGGCATCGTGAGAATGTGCAATCCCCGCCACGTGGAATACGCTATCGTACCCCGAAAAATCCTTTTCTCGCCATGTGCCATCAACCATATCCACCACAGTCACCGTGTATGCATCCGCATAATTATTTTCTTGAATGTATTTTTGAAACGATGTACCGATATAGCTGTTGGCGCCCGTAATCAATATTTTTTTCATTTAATTGCAATATCGTCTTTCTTTTCCGCTGTCTCTGGTTCCGGTTGCTCCATTCTTCCGTCGATCACCCCATCGGCCTTCACAACGCGAACGACCGTTCCAAAAAAGCATTTTACATCCATTACGAACCCGTGGAACCTTCCTGCGATCAAGGCAGCCGTATAGTCTCCGTCCAGCTTAGCCTTTTCGAAAATAGGAAGCTCATCTCGACCGTTGATCTGTGCCCAACCGGTAAGGCCCGGCTTCACATCGTTCGCACCGTATTTATCTCTCTCCGCGACGAGATCGTCTTGATTCCACAGAGCGGGACGGGGACCGACGATGCTCATCGTACCAACAAAGATACAGAAAAGCTGCGGAAGCTCGTCTATTGAGAATCTGCGCATAAACCGTTGCCATTTACTGAATGTGATCTTTTCGTTTTGAAGCTGATGCGTAGGAATATCTTGGGGCGCTGATATGGGCATACTTCTGAATTTCAAAATAGTAAACGTTTTTTTATGTATGCCAATACGCTTTTGCTTAAACAGCGCAGGACCCGGAGAATCGATCTTGATAATGATCGCAACGACCAACATAGGAAAAGCCAGCACCACAATTCCCAAAAAGGAAAACATAATATCCATTAATCGTTTAAAAACATGCCGATACATATAATCACTTCACTTATAAACAAAAATCCAATGTGTTTGACAGGTGTAACATGGACGACATTTTTATGGCTAAAAAAGCGCTAAAAAAGCAAGCCGTCGCTTTTTGTTTGTACATATTATAGTACTTATAATTATTATTTATTATAGCACACTCCCCCCTATATTGCAATACTTTTGGCGAAATTTCCAAAATTCGTCATTCGGCACAAAGCCATAACGATCCCCCCAAAAAACACACCGCTATAAGATCCTTTCAATCGTAGTGAGCAATATACTGTCGTTTCCAACAATGCAGGGGAAAGCATTTAAAAAGGAGTACGAACCAAATGCTCGTACTCCCTTTTGCTTGTTTGTACGACGCTTCTTTATGATTCCTCCAGCAATGCGGCAATGCGCGCGGTAAGAAGGTGCTTGGTCGGGGGATGAATGCAGTCGTCCTCGCAGATATCGCGACAAACGACGCTTTTGACGTATGGAATGACCTCGGCGGCACGGAGCTGCTCACTCTGGATCATGCGCCACCACGGGGTATCACGCTCCACAAAATCGGCAAGCTGAACGACGATAAAGGGCAACGTCTCGTCAAGGAATTCCCTTCTCCACGACGAGATCAGCGTCTCGAGCATCCAAAAAAGATAAATGGGAGCCTCGCCCTCACTCGCGTTGGCCTCCCCCTGATACCAGAGTGCCGCCGCCATGGAATAGGGCATCAGGCGTGACACGACCGTTTCATACAGAAAGCTCTCTGCGTTGTGCGGATATTTGACATGTGCTCCGGATTTATTCTCCACCTGAAAGCGCGGATCCTTGACCAGAGAAGGAGAAAGCCAGCTCTGAATAACCGACGCACCGCGATTGCAGGCAAGCAGGCCGATTTTGCGATCCTCCCGTGCGAGACTCTGCGCCACGTGATAACCGATGGTCGAGAGCTCGCCTGCATTCTCGCGTGTCAACACGACCCAACCGTCGGCCGCGCACGCATCCGTTGGAGAAAAGGCGCGGATATGCTCGTTGCCCGCGTATTGCTCGGGCGAAAAATTCGTTTCGTTCAGCTTCATCTGCATGTTGGACTGTCCGCCGAGCAAATAGACGTCGCCGAGCCACACGTCCTCGAGGATCTTCTCCTCCCCGTCAAGGGTGATCGAGAGCGCATACGGGCCGCCGTAGGGTCGTGAGGGAGCTCCACGAGCCATTTGCCCTGCACGGTAGCCAATGTGAGAGGTTCCTCGTCCGAAAAGGCAACGCGAACCTCGCCCTCTCCCTCACCGAAAATGCGGATCGGCTTGTTCGCCTGAAGGACCATGTGAGAGGTAAAGATCGGATTGAGTTGAAACATAACGGTTCTCCTTATGCACCGATGATCGTGTCGATCGTCCTCAATTCTTCGGCGGTAAAGGGCGCGGATTGCATCGTGCCGAGATTGTCCAAAATTTGCGACGGCTTCGATGCGCCGACGAGCACGCTCGTCACCTCGTCGCGGCGCAGCACCCACGCGAGTGCCATCTGTGCAAGGCTTTCCCCTCTCTCGACTGCCAATGCGTTGAGCGCGCGGAGCTTTGTGAGCATGTCCTCGGTCAGCGCCGTTTCCTTTAAGAAGATACCGCTCGTACGGATACGGCTGTCGGCGGGAATGCCGTCAAGATAACGGTTCGTCAACAGTCCCTGCGCGAGAGGGCTGAACACGATCACGCCCTTTTTCTCAGCGCGCGCCGCATCGAGCATACCGTTGTGCTCGATCTTGCGGTCGAGGATCGAATAGCGATTTTGATTGATGACGAAGGGACAGTGCAGCTCGCGCAAGATCGCGGCCGCACGCGACATCGTCTCGCCGTCGTAATTGGAAAGCCCCACGTAAAGCGCCTTGCCGCTCTTGACGGCATGCGCGAGCGCGCCCATCGTTTCCTCCAAGGGGGTATCGGGGTCGGGACGGTGGTGATAGAAAATATCGACGTAGTCAAGCCCCATCCGCTTCAAGCTGGCATCCAGACTCGCAAGCAGATACTTGCGGCTTCCGAGGTCGCCGTAGGGTCCCGGCCACATATAGTAGCCCGCCTTCGTGCTGATCACCATTTCATCGCGGTAGGCGTGCATTTCCTCACGTAGGATCTTGCCGAAATTCTCCTCTGCGCTTCCCATCACGGGACGGCCGTAATTGTTGGCAATATCAAAATGCGTGATGCCGTGATCGAAGGCCGTAAAGCACATGGCCTTCATGTTTTCCCAATCATCGTTTGCGCCGAAATTGTGCCACAGACCAAGTGAAACGGTCGGTAGCTTCAGGCCGCTTTCTCCGCATTTGCGGTATTGCATGGTTTCGTAGCGTTTTTCAGATGCCGTATATGCCATCATAAAAACCTCCAACAAATGGTTTCGACTCATTATATCACACAAAAAATAAGCCGTCAAGGCTTGACAAAAAAATTCATGCATGCTACAATAAGGCGTACCGTTAAAACCATAAAACATAAAAAATGAGGTTTTTTACCATGGAAAAACACATTTCACTTCCCGATCCTCGCGGACTTTCCCACGAGGAGCTGTTGAAAATTCTCATTCGCGAGGAGTACGGCGTCATCCCCCCGCCCCCCCACACCGTAATGGCAACACTCGAGTCGTGCGACAAGAAGTTCTGTGCGGGCAAGGCCGATCTGCAAAAACTGATTTTGCGCTGTGAGGCCGATTTCGGCGAATTTTCCTTCCCCGTCTACTACGTCTGCCCGAACCATGCCACCGATCCCGTCCCCGCCTTTGTTCACATCAATTTCCGCGATCTCGTGCCCGATCGCTATCAGCCGACCGAGGAGCTCATCGACGCGGGCTATGCCGCGCTGACCTTCTGCTACAAGGATATCAGCTCGGATGACGGCGACTTTTCAAACGGCCTTGCGGGTGTTGTTTATTCCAACGGCATACAGACAGAAACCGGCTGTGGCAAGCTCGGGCTCTGGGCATGGGCGGCTCGCGCTGTGATGGATTTTGCTATGACGCGTCCCGAGCTCGACCACGCACGTATCGCCGTGGCGGGCCACTCGCGCCTCGGTAAAACGGCGCTTCTCACGGGTGCGATCGACCCCCGCTTCTCGTGCGCCTTCTCGAACGATTCGGGCTGCGGCGGCGCGGCGATTGCGCGTCAAAACACGGGCGAGACGGTTCGTGCGATCACCAAGAATTTCCCCTTCTGGTTCTGCAAGCGCTACTTTGACTATATCGACAACGAGGACGCTATGTCCTTTGACCAGCATTATCTGCTGGCCGCCAACGCGCCGCACGCCGTGTACGTGGCAAGTGCCGTGGAGGATCTCTGGGCTTGCCCCGAGAATGAATATCTCTCTTGTGTTGCCGCCGGCGACTACTACCGCTCGCTCGGTCTTGACGGCTTTGTGCATCCCGACCGTCTACCGCATGTTGGCGATGCCTTCCACGAGGGGCGCATCGGCTACCATCTGCGTGCGGGAAAGCACTATTTCTCCCGCGAGGATTGGCTCCGGTATCTCGAATTTCGCAACCGCCATGGCATATAATTCATAAATATCCAACAAATAAAAGCAAAAATCTCTTGACAAAGTTTGTACATTATGATATAGTTATGATAGCAAAAGGCTCTACTCTCCCATCCCCGGCGTGCAGAGCCTTTATTTTTGAGAAAAAGAGGACAGCATTATGAAAAAGCAACCCCAGCTGGATGCGAACGGCAAGCGCGCATTTAGCATGCGAGACTGTCTTGCCTATGCAGCCGGCGACCTCGGCTGTAACATGAGCTTTGCGCTCAAGAGCACGATGTCCATTTTCTGGACGCAGTTCATGGGCATGGATCTGTGGTATGCCCTTCTTCTCATCGTCGTTCAAGTATGGGACGCGATCAACGACCCACTAATCGGCTCGATTGTCGACGCGGACAAGCGCAAATACAAGCGTAACAAGTTCCTTGCGTACATTTGGGCAGGATCGCTCGGTCTGATCGTCGGCGGCGCGTGCTGCTTCCTTCCCTTCCCGAATGCCCCCGTATGGGCCAAGGCGATCATCTTCATCGCCGGCTACGTCGTATGGGACGCCTTCTACACGGTTGCCAACGTGCCTTACGGCTCGCTGCTCTCCCTGATTTCCAATGACGTCAAGGACAGAGCATCGCTCTCCGCATGGCGCTCGATCGGCTCGATCTTCGGCAACATGCTCCCCATGGTCATTCTCCCCTTTATCATTTACGACAAGGACAACAACCTGATCGGCGAGCGCGTATTCATCGCCGCTCTTATCATGGGTGCGCTCGGCTTTATCTGCTTCCAGTTCATGATCCGTAACACCGAGATCCGCGTAGAGCAGGAGATCGTTCTCAATGAGGAAAAGCCGAAGTTCAACGTATTTAAGGCCTTCTTCAATTTCATGAAGAACCGTCCCGCCGTCGGTGCTACCATCGCCGCGATGGGTATGTTCATCGGTATGCAGGGTGCTGCTACCGCCGTTACCGTTATCT
>CAYULZ010000012.1:0-20325 GCA_964445865.1 uncultured Lachnospiraceae bacterium
AAAGCCGCGCCGAGACCGAGGAGCGGGCAAGGCGCGAGGCACGCACCAGCCGACGGCGGCTGATCGCTTCGGCGATTTTGACGCTTCTTTTGATGTACGTCGCCATGGGCGGCATGATCGGTCTGCCCGTTCCCGCGTTTCTGACCGACGAGCCGATCGTGTTCGTGCTCGTTCAGCTCGCACTGACGCTCCCCGTGATCCTTCTGAATTTCCGCTTTTACCGAAACGGCTTTTCGGCGCTCGTGCGCCTCTCACCGAACATGGATTCGCTGATTGCCATCGGCTCGGCCTCGGCGCTTGTCTACGGCCTCGTCGCGCTCGGTGTGATCGCATACGGTACGGCGACCGATTCGCACGAGCTTACGCATCGGTATTTGCACAATTTATATTTTGAATCGGCGGCCATGATCCTCACGCTCGTCTCGCTCGGAAAGACGCTCGAGGGTCGCGCGCGCGCCAATGCGGCCTCGGCCGTCGGCCGCCTCGCGGCCATGATGCCCGCCACGGCTACGCTTTTGCGTGACGGCGAGCCTGTCGAGCTTCCTCTGGAGGAGGTCGTCGTCGGCGATATTCTTCTCGTCCGCGCGGGTGAGATCGTGCCCGTGGACGGTACGGTGATCGAGGGAAGCGGCGCGATGGACGAATCGGCCATCAGCGGGGAGAGCCTGCCCGTCGAGAAGCACGAGGGCGACGCGGTGCGCGCCGTCTGTACGCTGACGGCGGGGTATATCAAGGTGCGTGCCGAGCGCGTCGGTCGCGATACCTCGCTATCGAAAATTATTGCTCTGCTGGAGGACGCGGCGGCCTCCAAGGCGCCGATGGCGCGGCTTGCCGACCGCGTGAGCGCGATCTTCGTGCCTGCAGTGATCGGTATTTCGATCGTGACGGCGGCCATTTGGCTGATCGCAGGGGGCGGCGTGGCCCGCGCCTTCGATGCGGCCGTCTCGGTGCTCGTCATTTCCTGCCCGTGCGCGTTAGGGCTTGCCACGCCCACGGCCGTGATGGTCGCAACGGGGCGGGGCGCTTCGCGCGGCATTTTGATCAAGAGTGCCGAGGCGCTCGAGCAGCTGCACGGAATCCGCTACGTGCTGACCGATAAAACGGGAACGCTGACCGAGGGCAAGCCCTCGGTGACCGATCTCTGTCCGATCGATACCGATGAGGATACGCTTCTCCGCTACGCCTACACGGCCGAGGTCATGTCGGCGCATCCCTTGGCGGGTGCGGTCTGTCGGGCGGCCGAGGCACGCGGCCTTTCTCCGCTTGCGGCGACCGATTTTGAAATGGCTGTCGGCGCGGGACTTTGCGCGACGGCGGACGGTGAAAAAATTGCCGTCGGTAAGCCCGATTATCTGGTCGAAAACGGTGTGAATCTGTCCGAGGACGGCTCGGTTTACGAGCAAATGGCCGCATGGGAGCGCGAGGGTAAGACCGTGATTTGCGTGTCGCACGGCACGCGTCTTTGCGGCCTTGTCGCCATTGCTGACCGCCTGCGCGAGGACAGCGTCGAGGCGATCGGTGCGATGAAGAAGATGGGAATCGTGCCTGTCATGCTGACGGGCGACCGCGAAACGACGGCGCTCGCGGTGGCCAAGGCCTGCGGGATCGACGAGGTCTACGCGCGCCTCTTGCCCGAGGACAAGGAGCGCCTGATCCGCTCGTTCTCCGAGAAGGGGCGATGCGCCATGGTGGGCGACGGCATCAACGACGCGCCTGCGCTGGCCGCGGCTGACATCGGCATCGCCATCGGCGCGGGAACCGAGGTTGCGATCGACTGCGCCGACGTGGTGCTTTCGCGCAATTCGCTTGCCGACGTGGTATCGGCCGTGCGCCTTTCGCACGCGACGGTGACCTGCATGAAGCAGAATCTGTTCTGGGCGCTGATCTACAATTCGATCTGTATTCCTGTGGCCGCAGGTGTGCTCTATCCCGCTCTCGGCGTGTCGCTCTCGCCGATGATCGCATCGGCCGCCATGAGCGTGTCGTCGGTCTGCGTGGTGCTCAATTCTCTGCGCCTGCGCGTGAAAAATATTGACCGCGGTCCCAAGCGGACGCGGAAGAAGCGGAAAAAAGTAATCAAAAATGAAGCATATAAGGAGGATCAAGAAATGTTTGGAAAGAATCAAACGGTGACGTTTGCGGTCGAGGGTATGATGTGTGAGCATTGCAAGGCGCACGTTGAAAAGGCGCTGCTTGGTGTCTCGGGGGTTCGCTCGGCTACCGCCGACCTCGCGTCGAAATCGGTTACCGTCATTGCCAAGGCCTCGGTTAAGGAGGACGCACTCAAGGCCGCCGTCGTTGCCGCAGGCTACAAGGTGGATTGAAAAAGGATCTTTTGATAAGCGCTCGAGGGGGACTTTTTGAAAAGTCCCCCTCGAGCGTTTTTTGTGAAAATAATGTTATAAACGGAAAAAAGGAAGGCACCTTCGGTGGCTTCCTTTTTTGTTTTATGTTACCATTCGATCGTGGCAAAAAGAGGCAGGTGATCGGAGTGTTGGTTATCGGCCGTGCGAGGCTCGGCGGGATTGAGCGCAGGCGAGGCGAAGATAAAGTCGATCTTTCCGCGCGGCTTATCGCTCGGGAAGGTCAGGGGATGGAAGGGATCGGCGGCCGACGAGTCCTTGAGCCAGCTTGCGATCGTGTCATATTCCCACTGATCGGCACCGAGATTAAAGTCGCCCATGAGGATTACGGGATACTCGCTTGCGTCGATTTCGGCCTTAACGAGCGACATCATCAGATCCACGTCAGGACGGCCGAAGCCGAAATGTGCAACGAGAACCGTCAGCATTGTGCCTTCCACGTCAACCGTTGCCACAAGGATCGAGCGTGCTTCCTTGCCCATCTTGGCGTCCACGGGAACGGTGCGGTGAGTCTTGATCGGATATTTGCTGACGAGCGCATTGCCGTACTGCGAGTCGCCGCCGCCCGAAAAGCCGTACACGGCAGGAGAAAACGCCCAATAATAACGCTCGCCCGTTAAGAGGCGGAGCCGCTCGGCGATCTGATAGGGAGCGTGGGTCCACTGCGAGCGTTTTGCATTCACGTCGACCTCGTTGAGGCCGCAGATCACCGCGCCGTTTTCGGCGATGATATCGGCAAGTCCCTCGGGGTCGATCACCTTCGGGATTCCTGCAAGCTCCTGCGCATAGTCCAGCGCGTGTACGATGTTATAGGTTCCAATCTGTAATTTCATTTGGCTCTCCTTTCCGACGCCACGGTTGCCGCGCGCCGTTCGTATTGGGTTCATTGTACCACAACCGTCCGCAGGTGTCAATAGGATTTGCCAAAAACCGAGCGATTTTTCGCGCGGAAAATAGGACGGGAACATATGATGTTAAGGGGCCGGATACACGCCACCATCGTCAATTTCTCAAAAAATTCCATTTACAAATCTTGGCATTCATGTTTAAGAGCAGACCGTCACGGTCAAAATAGACATACAGGAAACAGTAAGGGAGAGTGAAATCCAATGAGCGTAAAACGCGGAGACATTTACTATGCCGATTTGAGCCCCGTCGTCGGCTCGGAGCAGGGCGGCCTGCGCCCTGTACTGATCATTCAGAACGACGTGGGCAACCGATACAGCCCGACCGTGATTGCCGCGGCAATCACCTCGCGTATGGGCAAGACTCGCATGCCCACCCATATTGACGTATACGCCGACAAGACCGGCCTTGCCAAGGATTCGGTCATTCTGCTTGAGCAGATTCGAACGCTTGACAAGCGGCGCCTGAAGGAAAAAATGGGGCATCTTGACGACGCCCTGATGCGCGAGGTCAATACAGCCATTGCCGTCAGCTTCGGCCTTGGCGAGAGCCTTGGCGTAACGCATGCCGCAGCGGTACACGCGACTGCCGAACCGACACTCGGAGCGGCAACGGCGTCTCTTGACGGCGGCAATACCACAACGGCGTAAAAATTTTCTTTTTTGCCTTGAAATCGTCTTGAAAAATTCATCTTTTTTTGCTACACTATGGACAAGAGAAGCCAAAGGAGGCAAGCGATGATTTTTTCCAAAACCTATCAAACCGTCTGGCACGATACCGATTATCTGCGCCGCGTGCGCCCGAGCCAGCTGCTCGTTTACATGCAAGAGACCTCGGGAGAGCACATGAAGGCGTGCGGCCGCTCGCTTGACGCATTGCGCGACGAGAAGGGCCTTGCCTTTCTGCTCAGCAAGCTTTCGCTTGCCATCTACCGCCCGCTCTACGCCTATGAGGAGATCGAGGTTCAGACCTGGACCTGCCCCTCGCGCGGTTATGCGAGTAACCGTGATTTCCGCATTCTGCGCGGCGGCGAGGTCATTGCCGAGGCCGAATCGGTTTGGGCGCTCGTTGACCTGAAAAGCGGCAGACTTTGCCGCGGAGATGCCGCCGAATACGGCTTCGAGGACGAGGAGCCGCTGGGCTTGCCGCTTCCCGCGCGCTTTCGCTTTCCCGAGGGCATCGAGCCCGAGGTGATCGGCACGCGGCGGATCGTCTATTCCGATCTCGATTATAACGGCCACATGAACAACACGCATTACCCCGACATGCTCTGCGATTTTCTTCCCAACGAGGCGCATGGAAGCATTCGCGGTATGACGCTGTCCTATCTTCACGAGGCCGCTCTCGGCGATACGATGACCCTGCTCGGCGCGTACCACGACGGCTCGTATTACGTCCGTACCCGCAACGAGGCAGGCACAACGTGCCTCGAAGCGCAGATATTGCTTTGAGCGATCAATCGGTTGATTTTGTGAGGGAGCTTTTCTCGAAAAGCTCCCTCTTTTTGTATACCGAAAACTACGCGATGCGCAAAAGGAAACATATATTCACCACCGAACGGCGAAGAAAAACCGTCGCGCAAACGGACCGTCCGGGAGGCCTGTCCCTATAAGGTTGTGTATAACCGTTTCACGCAACAAAAAACAAAACGCCCGCGTGTTGGGAGTTGGGGCCCAATACGCGGGAACGAGGTTTTTGTAGAAAAGTATCGGAATGCATGCCCCTAAAATAAATTTCAGGGAAGTTTTTGAGGGGTGTGGGGGACTTTTTTCAAAAAGTCCCCCACAAAAAACATTTCACACAATCATACTCACTGCTTCTGCAGCTGAACGGTAATGATGGTGCCGTCGAGGTCGATCGTGCCCGTATAATCCACGGACGAGGGCGTGGCCACCGTCGCGAGGAGGTCGCGGGAGAGCGACTCCTTCTTTTCCTCGAGAATGCTGTTCACAAGATCGGAATCGGTCGTAAAGGCGATCACGATGCGGTCGCTGACGTCGAAGCCTGCGTTTTTGCGGAATACCTGGCACTGGCGAACGATGTCGCGGAGAATACCTGCGCGTGCGAGCTCCTCGGAGATCGTCGTGTCGAGTGCAACGAAATCGTCGTTGTTCTTGTAGATCGCCACGTGCTCGGCGGCCTTGGCGTTGACCGTAAAGACGTCGGGCTCGATGTCGGCAAGGTCAAGCACCGAGATGCTCTTGCCTGCCATGACGGCGTCGGCGAGTGCCTGCTGTGCGGCATCGTCGAGGGTCGCCAGATGGGCCTTGACGTCGTTTGCACGGTTCTTGAGCACGCGACCTGCGACCTTGAAGTTGACCGTCAGGAAATGCGACTCAAGCGACGAGGTATCGGCAAGCTCGACGATCTGGCCTACGTTCAGCTCACTGCGAATAACCGAACCGAAGGACGCGAGGGCGCTGTGGTTGGCGTCGTTTGCACTGACGTAAAGCGTGGAGAGGGGCTGACGGATCTTGATCTGCTTCTCATTGCGCAGCTTGAGCGCAAGCGAGATGATGTCGCGCGCCTTCTCGACGTCGGCGAGGATCTGGTCGTCGGTGATATCGAGCGCACCCTCGACCACGGGCCAATCGGAGAGAATGACCGAGAGCGCGGACTCGTCGGAGTAACGCTTGATGAACTTCTGCCAAACGGTCTCGCAGAGGAAGGGCGTGATGGGTGCCATGATCTTCGTGATGGTCTTGATGGCGTAGAACAGGACGCTGTACGCGTTCTGCTTGTCGGTGCTGTCGCCGTTGCTCCAGAAGCGGGCACGGTTGACGCGCACGTAGAAGTTGGAAATGTCGTTGACAAAGGCCTCGAAGTACGCTACGACCTCACGGGTGGAGTAGGCCTCCATGTACTTGGACGCGTCCTTGATGAACTGATTGGTGCGAATGACGAGCCAACGGTCGATGGGGCAAAGCTTGCTCACGTCGAGCTTCGAGAGGTCGACCTTAACGTTGTCGATGTCAGCGTAGGTCGCGAAGAAGGTCTCGAGATTCCAGAAGGCGAGCAGCTTTCTCTTGGCCTCGTCACCGAGCGTGAAGCCGAAGCGGACGTCGGTCGAGGTGGAGGAGGAAGCGAAGATGTAACGGGAGGCGTCGGCACCGATGATATCGGCGGCCTCGTCGAAGCGGATCATAAAGCCGGTCTTGGAGAAGCGGCTGCCGTCCTCGGAGACGACCATGCCGTGCGTGCTGACCTTTTCATAGGGCGGCTCATCAACGAGCACGGTGCTCATGAAGAGCATCGAGTAGAACCACAGACGGATCTGCTCCTTCATCTCAAGCACGTGCGAGGCGGGGAAGTATTCCTTCCAGTACTCCTTGTCGGAGAAATATTTCATCGTAGAGAAGGGAACGATACCGGCATCCAGCCAGACGTCGCCGACCTGCGGGATACGCTCAACCGCTGCACCGCAGCCGGGGCAGGCGATCTTGACGTCGTCGATCCACGGACGGTGGAGGTGGGGGATGGCATCGACCTTCGACTTATCCACAGCCAGCTCATAGAGCTCCTCCTTGGAGCCGACGACCGTCAGCTTGCCGCAGTCGGGGCACACGTAGAAGGGCAGAGGCAGACCGTAGAAGCGCTTACGCGAGATGTTCCAGTCGGACATGTTCTCGAGCCAGTCGAGCATACGCTTGCCCTGGTAGGGGGGATTCCACTCGACCTTGTTCGCGTTGGCGATCAGGCGGGGACGGAGTTCGTCGACCGTGATGGCCCACTCCTTCACCAGTCGGAACAAAATCTCGCGCTTACAACGCCAGCAAACGGGATAGCTGTGCGTGTACTTATGGGTATAGAAGAGCTTTCCCCTCTTCTTCAGCTCCTCAAAGACGAGCTGTCTGCTCTCTTGGGCGTCCACACCCGAGAGGAAGCTGAAGCCGTCGTAGAAGATGCCGTATTCGTCGATCGGAATGATGCGGGGCAGACCGATCGACTCGCCGAGGTTAAAGTCCTCGACACCGCAGCCGGGCGCGATGTGAACGACGCCGCAGCCCTCGGTCTCGTCGACCTCATCCCACAGAACGATCTTGTGGGCAAAATTCTGCTGCTCCATTTCGGGGAAGCAGGTCTCGTACTCGAGTCCCTCGAGGTCGGCACCCGTCATGCGGTCAAGCAGGGTGACGCCGTCCTTGCCCTCGAACTTCTGCTTGTAGTAGTTCGAGGAGGTGACGTAGTTGTATTCCTCACCCTCGACGTGCAGACGGACGTAACTCATATCCTTGTTGACGGCGAGCGCGACGTTCGCGGAGAGCGTCCAGGGGGTCGTCGTCCAGACGAGGATGTAATCGTTCGTGCCCTTGATGGGGAGCTTGAAGAAGACGGCCTCGTGCTCGATCTCGCGATAGGAGCCGGTCATCTCATGCTCGGACATCGACGTGCCGCAGCGCGAGCACCAGGGCATGGGCTTGTAGACCTCCTTGATCCAGCCGCTCTCGTGGCATTTCTTCAGGAAGGCCCAGATGCCCGTGATGTTTTCGTCGGTATAGGTAAAGTAAGAGTTATCCCAATCCATCCACTGACCGAGACGAACCGACTGGTCGGTGATGACAGAGGAAAACTTCTTGACGCGCTCGATGCACTTGTCGGTGAACTTGTCCAAACCGTAAGCCTCGATGTCGTGCTTGGACTGGAAGCCGAGCTCCTTCTCGACCTCGACCTCAACCCAAAGGCCCTGAGAGTCAAAGCCGTTGCGGTAGTGGGTGTCGCAGCCCTTCATGGCATGGTATTTGATGAAGGTGTCCTTGAGGGTTCTGCCCCAGACGTGGTGGATACCCATGGGGTTGTTGGCGGTGATCGGTCCGTCGATGAAGCGATACTTCGGGCCGTTCGCATTTTTTTCCTTGAGCTTATGGAAGCAATCGTTTTCCTTCCAGAAGGCGAGGATCTCCTTTTCGTTGTCGACGAAGGAGTATTTGGTGTCAAACTTTTCCTGCATTTTTATGTGGTCCTTTCTTATGAGGGATTCCCAGTTTACATACAGAAACAGTATAGCATATTTTTGTGAGATTGTCAATATTTTTCTATCATATTGAAAGGAGTGAAATTTTTGCGCGGGCGAACAAAGTTCGCCCCTACGAGGTTGAAAAAGAACAAAGCGTTCGTGTTCTACACCCACCAGCCGAAGGGGCGCGGTTTGCCCCTTCGGCGTTCGACTTGTAAAACAAAAGAACCCCGACGGCTCTTAAAAAGCCGTCGGGAGCGCAGCGGGGTTAAGGGGTGAAACCCCTTATTCGTTTTTTTGCGAGCGTTTTTTGCCGAATAGCAAAAAATGCGGAAATCAACACGCAAAGAAAATTTTTGGTATTGCTTTTTTATGTTCCTTTCTTCCAATAGCGGAAGAAAGGAACCAAAGAACGCCACAAGGCGGTGGAAGGGCTTGAATGTCCATGCACGCATGGACATTCTGCGCACCCTTCCCCCTCCTTGACCTCCCCTATCTATTGGGTAAGCGTTGCAATGAGACGATTATCCACCTTGTAGGGGCGACCATTGGTCGCCCGCTACGAGAAGATTTTTCCTCACCGTTTGGCGGTGGATATGCGTTTCCTTTGCGGGTCGTCGAGGGCGCCGACCCCTACCGAGGATAAAGCAAACCCGATCGGTTTGCGTTTCTGCGAAATGGTTTGTGGCAAAATTGTGTTTTCTGCTTTTTCTTATGTTTTGTTGACAATATGTAAGAAATATGATATGCTAAAGGTAACATACTTCTCCTCGAGCAGTATCAAACGATTCCCCGGAAAGAAAGGAGCGCAAATCTTATGACCGCAATCAAATCCATTTTGAAGCAGTCGGGGCTTCTTTTCATTGGGCTTATGGTCTCTATGTGGATCGGCTTGTTTTCGGCCGACGGCCTTGTGGCGTTGATCGTTCGTATGCTTTTTGACGCTTCGCCCTTTGTGGAGCGCCTGTGCCGTATCGCGGGATATCTTGCGGTGATGTCCGTGGCCATGGCTATCTATGCCGGGAAAATAGCGTTTGAGCAAAAAAGATTTTGCCTTTGGCAAACGGCGGTCTCGGTTGGCCTGATGGCACTGTATCAATTGGCGGTTGCACCGATTTTTAAGTGCGCGATGTACGTATCGGGTGCGGGCTGGTATCTGGGCGAGATCTTCTTCGGCGGGGCACATATGCCGATCGGGCAGGTTGGATACGCCGATATGCGGTGTTATATATGGGGTATGCTGATCTGCGACGTGTTTTATCTTATTGCCATCTGCATCGGAGGATTTGTCGGATACCGAAAGCATGAAAAAGTCGTCGAAAAGCTGAAAACGGAACATTGATCATAAAAAAGGGGCGGATTGGAAATCCGCCCCTTTTGGGGTGGGAGGAGCAAGCCCCTCCCCTACCGAGGTTGTATAGAATCGTTTCGTTACAACGCTTGACATACAGATAGGGGAGGACAAGGAGGGGAAAGAGTGCGGAGAATGTTCATGCATGTATGCATGAGCATTCGACGCTCTTCCCACCGCCTTGTGGCGTTCTTTGGTTACTTTCTGTCGCTATTGACAGAAAGTAACATAAAAAGAAAGTAACCGCTCCCCTCAATACACGCCGTAGAAGTCGTGGTTGCCGATGCGGAACAGAAAGCGGCAGTTCTTCGCGATCCAGTTATTGGTCGCAATGCGCGGGTTCATGAAGAAAAGCGCCTCGCGCGAGATCGAATGCCCCTCCAGACAGATCTTCGCCGCAATCACCGAATCCGATGAGGGCGTGCGGTAGATCGTTCCCGTGGCAACGGGCGTGAACTGCAGGCCATGCTTGCGGTCAAAGATCACACCGTAGATCGTGTTGGGATACGACGGGCTGTTTTTGCGGTTGATCACCACGTTCCCCACGGCGATCTTACCTTCCATCGACTCGCCGCCCGCCTCGGCGTTGATGATGCGAGAGAGCCAATAGAGGTCGTCCGCATTATAAAAGGCCGATGCGTCGAGCAGCTTCTCTCCCGTTCTTTTCAGCACGACGGTGCGGCTCGTGGGGTTCCACGTGACGCTGATCGAAAAGACCTTTGCGAGGGCGCGGACGGGAACGAACAGTCGGTTGTCGATGTTCTTGACCGTCTCTCCCGTATGAATGTACCGTCCCGCAACCTGAACGTAAAAGCTTCCGTCGGTTACGTAAAGCGTATAATTGTCACACTTGACGGCGGCCGTTCGGGTGTTCGCATTCCATGTGATCGAATCCGCACCGGCCAGCTCGCAAAACGCGCGCAGGGGAACGTATGTAACCGAGTGAATGATTGCCGCTTGTCCTTCGAGAACGGGCTTGCCGTCAAGCGTGACCGAAACGGGGGTTGCGCCGTCGGGAAAGCGGTAGACGGGATCGCTCGCCGCGGCCGCCGCAGGCAGAACGGCAAACGAAAGCATGCAAAGTGTGATGAGAACTACAAACGTCTTTTTTGTGAAAATTCTTTTTCCTTGCAAAATTTCACCTCCTTTTTCTTGTAGCCGTGGCAATTCTGCCATGACTTGCTTATATTATACAGGATTTCGGAGGGGGTTTCAAGGAACAATATCTGCCGCTTCTGGCAGGATCTGGGCGAGGCGGTTGTTATGCTCCATTTGGGGAGATATATTCGTTTTCTTTTGCGGGGCGTCGAAGGTGCCGCCCCCCTATCGGGGTAAGGAAAAATCGTTCGGCTTGCAATTCTATATAAAACCAAACGCCCCACAACCGGGAAATTGGGGCCCGGTTGTGGGGACGATACCTTCCGTAGAAAAGGAATGGTACACATGGTATAAAATAAATTGTCAGGAAAGCTTTTGCGGGGGTGTGGGGGTGCTTTTCTCGAAAAGCCCCCACAAAAGCCCGCCATAAGAACGTCACAGCACGTAAAACATGACCGACAGCGCGTGCGTGATGCTGCCGAGCAAAACGAAAATGTGAAAAATCGAGTGAAAATATTTCTTCTTTTTTCCGAGCGCGTAAAACGCAATGCCGCTGCTGTACAGGCAACCGCCGCCGAGAAGCAGACCGAAGCCGATCGGGCCGAGAGCCTCGTAGATTCCCTTGATACTGAAAATGATGGCCCAGCCGATGGCGACGTAGCAGATCATACTGAATACCTTATAGCGCGCGAGGTCGATGGCGTTGAGCGTGACGGCGAGGACCGTCAGTCCCCAGACGGCGAGGAAGGTGACGTGCGCTGCGACGGGGCGCGTTTTGGTCAGCGCGCAGAGCAGAAAGGGGGTATAGGTGCCCGCGATCAGGAAATAGATCGTGCAGTGGTCGATGATCTGGAACACACGCTTCGACATATTCGGGCGCAGGCCGTGGTAGATGCTCGACATCGTGTACAGCGTGATCATCGACACGCCGAACACCGAGCCGCATACGATGCCGGTGACGTTGCCGTCAAGGGCGGCGATGAGCACGCAGAGCACGAGCGTCGCTACGCCGATCGCGGCGCCGACGATGTGCGTTACCATATTGAAGATCTCTTCGCCCTTTGTGTAGGTGGGCAAAACGCGCTCGCGCAAGGGAATTCTTCCTGTCATATATTGGAAACCTCCTTATTATGTGGTATTGAAAACTACTTCACAATGTTATTATAACACAAGCATTCCGAAAAATCAATCCCTTTTCGAAAAAAATATCAAATCTCAAAAAAATCTTGACAGAACGTACCGCGAGTGATATAATAAATGCGGATTGAAAAATGAATACCGAAATGCAGAGATTGGGAGATGCAGAAAAAATGGCGGAACGGCGTTCCGTGGTTTTTCTGTGTCTTTTTTTCTTTTTATTTTCGGCATATAAGGGGGAAATTATGTACGATATTACCGTGATCGGTGCGGGTGTCGTGGGCGGCATGATCGCCCGCAGCTTAGCCAAATACGACCTGCGTATCTGCGTGCTCGAAAAGGAAAGCGACGTCGCGATGGGGGCAACGAAGGCAAATAGCGCCATCGTGCACGCGGGCTTCGATGCCAAGGAGGGAAGCCTGAAGGCGCGCATGAACGTGCGCGGCTCGGAGCTGATGGAGCAGGTGACGCGCGAGCTCGGCGTCAAATACGAGCGCAACGAGTCGCTCGTCGTGGCCTTTGCGCACGAGCGTGAGGAGGTCGAGGCCATCTACCGTCGCGGCCTTGCCAACGGCGTCAAGGGGCTGCGCATCGTTGAGCGCGAGGAGCTGTTCCGCCTCGAGCCGAACCTCAACCCCGAGCTTTCCTGCGCCCTGCTTGCACCCACGGGTGCGATCGTCTGTCCGTATGAGTTGACGATTGCCGCCATTGGCAACGCGATGGATAACGGCGCACAGCTGCTTTGCAATTTTTGCGTGGGCGGCATCGAGAAAACCGAGAACGGCTACCGCGTGACGGCCACTGACGGCCGCACGGTCGAGACGAAATACGTCATCAACAGCGCGGGCCTTTACGCCGACCGCATTGCGGCGATGACGGGCGATGCCGATTTCGATGTACACCCGCGCCGCGGCGAATACATGCTGCTCGATAAGGAGTGCGGTACGTTTACGAAGCGCACGATTTTCCATACGCCGACCAAGATGGGCAAGGGCGTGCTTGTTTCGCCCACCGTCGACGGCAACCTGCTCGTCGGCCCGACGGCGACCGACATCGAGGACAAGGAGGATACCTCGACGACCGCCGAGGGCTTCGCGCAGATCCTTGCGAAGGCAGGCGACAATGCGGCGAACATTCCCTTTTTCAAGGTCATTACCTCCTTCTGCGGCCTGCGTGCCGTGGGTAGCACGGGCGACTTTATCATTCGTCTGCGCAACGGTGTGTTGACGCTTGCGGGCATCGAGAGCCCCGGCCTTTCGTCGGCACCCGCCATTGCCGAGTACGTCGAGGAGCTTCTGCTTGCCGACGGTCTGACGCTCACGCACCGCGAGGATTATATTCCCACGCGCCGTGCTGCGCACTATTTCCGCGAGCTTTCCATCGAGGAAAAGAACGAGATCATTCGCCGCGATCCCCGCTACGGCCGTATCGTCTGCCGCTGTGAGGGTGTGACTGAGGGTGAGATCGTCGAGGCCATTCACGCAAATCCTCCCGCGACCGATGTCGACGCCGTCAAGCGTCGCACGCGCAGCGGTATGGGGCGTTGTCAGGGCGGCTTCTGCTCGCCGACCATTGTCGAGCTTCTGGCCAAGGAGCGAGGCGTACCCTTTGAATCGGTCACCAAATTCGGACGCGGATCGGTTCTCAACTACGGAAAGACCAAGGGGGATGAATGAGATGAAAACGGTTGATCTTGTGATCGTCGGCGGCGGCCCCGCCGGCATGAGCGCGGCAGTTGCGGCTTACGACGCGGGCCTGCGCGATATTCTGATCCTGGAGCGCGACCGCGCACTCGGCGGCATTCTGCGCCAGTGCATCCACAACGGCTTCGGTCTGCACCGCTTCGGCGAGGAGCTGACGGGCCCCGAATATGCCTACCGCTACGAGCAACAGGTGCTGGAGCGTGCCATTCCCTTCAAGCTGAACACGATGGTGCTCGACATCACGCCCGATAAGATCGTGACCGCCATGAACGGCGAGGACGGCGTCTTTCAGCTTCAGGCAAAAACCATCATTCTGGCTATGGGCTGCCGTGAGCGTCCGAAGGGCGCACTCAACATCAACGGCACGCGCCCCGCGGGTATTTTTACGGCGGGCACGGCACAGAAATTCGTCAACATCGACGGCTATATGCCCGGCCGTAAGGTCGTCATTCTCGGCTCGGGCGACATCGGCCTTATCATGGCGCGCCGCATGACGCTCGAGGGGGCGAAGGTCGAGGCGGTTTGCGAGCTGATGCCCTATTCGGGCGGTCTTGCGCGCAATATTCAGCAGTGCCTCAACGATTTTGATATTCCGCTGATGCTGAGCCACACCGTCGTTGAGATCCATGGCAAGGAGCGCGTAACGGGAGTCACGATTGCCAAGGTTGACGAACGCCGCCGTCCGATCCCCGAGACGAAGCAGTACATCGAATGCGATACGCTCCTGCTCTCGGTAGGCTTGATCCCCGAGAACGAGCTGACCAAGAACGCCTCGATCCTGCTTGACCGCGTGACGAACGGCGCGGTCGTCGATCAGGATCGCTGCACCGAGATCCCCGGCATTTACGCCTGTGGCAACGTGCTCCACGTGCACGACCTCGTCGACTACGTCTCCGAGGAGGCGGCGATCGCAGGGAAAGCGGCGGCTGCCTACGTGGCGGGCAAACGCTCGTCCGAGCTGGCACTTCGCCTTACGACCGACGGCAAGGTGCGTTATACCGTGCCGCAGTGCATCAGTGCCTGCACGCCGGTGACCGTTTATTTCCGTGTGGCCGATGTTTACCGCGACGTGCGTGTCGTGGTGCGAGACGGCGATCGCGTGCTTATCAACAAGAAAAAGCAGAAGATGGCACCCGGTGAGATGGAGACGGTTGCCTTGACCGAGGAGATGCTCCGCACGGTCGAGGGCGACGTGCTTTCCTTCTCGATCGAATCCGACAAGGAGGTACAGTAACATGATACGCGAATTGACTTGTATCGTTTGCCCAAAGGGCTGCCCGTTGACGGTGGAGCTGGAGGGCAAGGAGATTCTTTCGGTCAAGGGTCATACCTGTAAGCGCGGCGAGATCTACGCACGCACCGAGTGCACGGCGCCGATGCGAACCCTGACCACGACGGCTGCCGTCGCAGGCGGCGGGGTCGTGCCCGTCAAGACCGACCGTACCGTACCGAAGGAGATGCTTTTTGACTGCATGAAGGTGATCAATGCCCTCCGCGTATCTGCCGATGTCAAAATTGGCGACATCGTGCTTGAGGATATTCTCGGCACGGGGGCAAACCTCGTCGTAACGGGGAAGGTGAAGGGCTAAGCCCCTTCACCCTCCTTGATCTCCTCTATCTTTTTAGCAACGGTTTGTGGTGGCCGTTGGATTCGCGTTTTACCAAGCGACCCACAACTGGGAGTTGGGGCCCGGTTGTGGGGGCCGTGCCTACCGTAGAAAAGGAAGGAAATGTATGGTACAAATAAAATGCTTGAAAGTTTTTTGGGGAGTTCGAGGGGCTTTTTTTCAAAAAAGCCCCTCGAAAAAAACATTCAACACAATGGATCTACCTTCACAGCGTTCCCTGCATAAAGCGATAGAGCGCGGCGGCGTCGCCTTGCTCGTTGATGCCCGAGACGGTGACGGTCAGCGTGTCGCCGCATTTTGCACCGAGCGCCATGAGAGCAAAGAGCTTTTTCGCATCGGCAGTCTTGTCACGGCAGGCGACCGTCACGTCGGACGAGAGCTTCTGTGCTTCCTTGACGAGAAGTCCCGCGGGACGTGCGTGAATGCCGTTTTCATCGGTTATGGTAAATTCAAATTTTTGCATGGCTTTTTCCTCCGAAAGGCCTTATTTTTTTGTCAGACGAATCAAGGGCTCGCCACGGTGCACGCGCTCGCCCGAGGGGATCGAGAGTGTAAAATCCGAGGCGTTGACCACGACAACGGGCGTCGTGATCGCATATCCGCGCGCCCGGACGAGCGCGGGATCGAACTTGAGTAAAAGCTTGCCGGGCGTGACGCGCTCACCCACCGAGACGTAGACCTCAAAGCCTTCGCCGCGAAGAGCGACGGTGTCAATGCCACAATGAATGAGGATCTGCGCGCCGCAATCGGCCGCGATCGAGACGGCGTGCTTCGTCTCGGTCACTGTTTCCACGACGCCGTCCACGGGGGCGTAGATTTCGCCCGCATCGGGCACGATGGCCGCGCCATCCCCGAGAATGCCCGCAGAAAAGACCTCGTCCTCCACGTCGGCAAGAGCGATCCTCTTGCCGTCCGCAGGACTGACGATCACGGGTCCCTTTTCGCGTCCTTCCGACGCGCCAAACCAACGTTTTTTCATAAAAATTCCTCCGTACGATCGGTTACGATCGGTAAATTTCTCCGTGCGCCTCGCCCTGCCCGAGATCGAGGCCGCGCACGTACTCGCGAAGCTCGAGAATGCGCGAGGGCGAGACTGACAGCTCGTCGATGCCCAAGGCTAAAAAGGTCTCGGTCAGTGCCGTATCGCCCGCAAGCTCGCCGCAGATGCCGATCCATTTTCCGCTCGCATGCGCCGCTTCGGCCGCCAGGGCAATGAGGCGCAGAACGGCCTCATGGTGCTCGTCAAAAAAGCGGAGAACCGCGGGATTCTGGCGGTCGATGGCAAGGGTATATTGCGACAGATCGTTCGTGCCCACGCTGAAAAAATCGACGAGGGGTGCTAAGCGGTGGCTGATGAGCGCGGCGGCCGGCGTTTCGATCATGATGCCGAGCTCGACGTGCGGCGCGAGGGGCTGTCCTTCGGCCGTAAGCTCAGCGCGTATGCGATGGCAGAGCGTTAGGAGCTCATTGACCTCGGCGACCGATACGATCATCGGAAACATAATGCCGAGATTGCCAAAGACAGACGCGCGGTAGAGCGCGCGGAGCTGCGTACGAAGCAGCTCGGGACGGCAGAGGCAGAGGCGCGAGCCGCGCAGACCGAGCGCTGGATTTTCCTCGTGTGGCAGGTCAAAATACGGAACCTGCTTGTCTGCGCCGATATCAAGCGTGCGAATGATGACCTTTTTTCTCCCCATGCTTTGCAGGACGGTACGGTAGGCGCGGAATTGCTCCTCCTCGTCGGGAGGCGCATCGCGGTCGAGGTAGAGAAACTCGCTGCGGAACAGTCCGATGCCGCCCGCGTCGTTGAGGCGCGCCGAGCCGACCTCGGCAATGGATTGAATGTTCGCAAAGATGTCAATGCGGCGGCCGTCGAGGGTGACGTTGTCCATGCCGCGATAGGTTTCGAGAAGTGCGCGCGCACGCAGATGCTCCTCGCGGCGCAAAAGGAGTGCCGCGACCGTCTGCTCGTCGGGCTCGATCAGGACCTTGCCTGCAAAGCTGTCAACGGCGACGCGCGCGCCGTCGCGCACGGACTCGAGCGCAGGGCCTACGCCGACGATGGCAGGGATTCCGAGGCTTCGCGCCAGGATCGCCGTGTGTGAGTTGATCGATCCCTCAGCCGTCACGAAGGCGGCGATCCTTGTGCGGTCGAGCTGCATGGTCTCACTCGGCGCGAGATCGTCGGCACAGAGAATGACCGACGTATCGGCCGCTGACGCGGCATGCTCGCCGCCGCCCGAAAGAATGCGGCAAAGCCGAGCGGAGATGTCGCGCACATCGGCGGCGCGGGCACGCATGTAGGGATCGTTCATCGAAGCAAATACGGTGGCAAAATGGTCGGCGGCGGTCATCACGGCGTATTCGGCGTTCGCGCGCTCAATGCGAATGGTGCTCTCGATCGAGCGGTTGTAGTCCTCGTCCTCGAGCATCATGCCGTGGATCTCAAAGATCGACGCGCCGCTCTCGCCGATGTCGCGAAGCGCCTGCTCGTAAAGCGCGTCGAGCTCGGCAATTGCCCTCCGCCGCGCGCTCACGAAACGCGCCCATTCGCCGTCGGGGCTTTCGACGGTGCGGCGTACCGTATTGGCGCTGTCGCGTCGGACGAAACGGGCCGTGCCGACGGCAATGCCGCCGTACACGCCCTTTCCTTGGAGTGCGGTCATATCGGTTCCTCTTTTCTTGGGTTGGATTCATGCTTTAGTATGTGCCGCCGCGCGCATTTTATGTTCTTCCGCTTGGAAAAAATCGGCATGCAAATTTTTCTTCCGTGATTGACAAATATCGACATATATGATACAATATTTCCTGAAAGTAATAGGAATCGCTTGACCGCCGCAGTGATAAAAAATTCAAGACGGCGGAGAGAGGAAAACGAAGCATGAAGCATTTTGATATATCGAATCTTTTGATCACGCAGATCTGTGACGTGTATAGCTACACGCTCGAGGAGGAAACGGCGGCACACGCCGTGACCGAGCACGGCGTGCTCATTCTTCGACAGGGAGGCGCGTCGACGTATCGGGTCGGTAAGCAGGTTTTGACCGCCTCGGCCGAGACGCTCGTCTTTCTCCCCGCGGGCACGGCGTACGACATGGAGGTCGTGCACGAGGGCGCTTGTACGGTGATCGAATTTGACATCGCCGAAGGCGAAGCGGCTCTGTCTGCCCGCGAGTTTTATACCGACGAGGACGGCGAGATGCTGGCCGTGGCGAAAAATCTGCTTCTCTATTGGAAGCTGCAGGGTCCTGCGTACCGCGCCAAGTGTATGAGCGAGCTTTACGCTCTCATTACGCAGATCTCGACGCTTGAATCCGAGGCCGATTCTTTGGCCGGTAAGTATGGACTGATCCATAAGTCGGTAAAATATATCGAGAGGAACTACCGCCGAGAGGATCTTTATACGCCCATGCTGGCCGAGATGTCGGGCATCGGCGAGACCTACTACCGTAGCATTTTTCAGGCCGTCTTTCATATGCCCCCCGCGCGGTACATTCAGAAATACCGCGTGGATAAGGCCAAGGAGCTTCTCGTTGCCACGAACGCTTCGATGGAGCAGATCGCAAGGGCCACGGGTTTTGCGGGCGCATCCTACTTCTGCAAGGTCTTTAAGTCAGTCACAGGCATGACGCCCACGGCATTCGCCGAAAAGAGCCGTCGACTGGGCTGATCCCCCTCTATAACGAATTTCATAGAAAGAACCGTACATGAACATTTTATGCATCGGCGATGTCGTCGGAAGTGGTGCCGTCGCCTATCTCAAGCAAAACCTCTGGCAATTCCGCCGCACGGTCGGCGCGGATATGGTTGTCGCCAACGGCGAGAACGCGTCGGATATTCACGGCATCTCGCGCGCCGACGCCGAGTCGCTTCTCGAGGCGGGCGTCGACCTGATCACACTCGGCAATCACGCCTTCGGCCGCCACGACCTTTGGCCGATGCTCGGCGAGTCGCCCTATATCATTCGCCCCGCCAATTTCCCCCCGCTTGCCCCCGGCGGCGGCTATACGATCCTGAATATCGACGGCTGGCGCGTGCTCGGGATCAACGTGCAGGGAACGGCACTCATGGAGCCGCTCGCCTGTCCCTTTGCGACGGTCGACCGCATTCTCGAACGCGAAACGGGAAATTACGATTTTGCCGTGATGGATATTCACGCCGAGGCTACCTCGGAGAAGCTCGCGCTTGCGCGCTATTTTGACGGTCGGATCGCGGTGATGTTTGGCACACATACCCACGTACCGACGGCCGACGAGCAGATTTTGCCGCAGGGAAGCGGTTATATCACCGACCTCGGCATGACCGGCCCCGTCGACAGCATCATCGGCACCGAGGCAGCCGTCGTGATCGAGCGCTTCCGAACCAAAATCCCCACGCGTTTCCGCGTGGCGTCGGGCGAGATCCGCGCCGAGGGGGCGCTCTTTACCCTCGACGACAGCCGCTCGCGCGTCGAGCGGGTCAAGCGCATCACGTTCTGAAAGAAAGGACACCGTTATGGCAGATTCTCTCCATACCTATTCGACGGCCGCACTCGCGTATCTTGGTGACTGCGTGATCGAGATGTGCGTGCGCGAGCACCTCGTCCGTGCGGGAATTTCCTCATCGGCAAGACTCAACCGCATGGCGCTCGATTTCGTTCGTGCACCGATGCAGGCCGAGGCGATGAAAAACATTCTCCCGCTTCTCGACGAGGAGGAGACCGCCGTGTTCCACCGCGGGCGGAATGCGGGTCACGGCAACACGCCCAAATCGGCGACCGTAGCCGAGTACCGCGCCGCTACGGGCATGGAGGCGCTCTTTGGCTATCTCCATTTAGCTGGCAGACAGGAACGCATTCGCGAGTTGTTTGCCGTGGCGTATCCGGCCTGCAACGAGCAAAATTCGTAAACAATAAGATTGGATATAAGAAAGGAAACAACAGACATGACACATCCTATCATTCGTATTCACGTACGCGATTTCGGCACGATGACCGCCGAGCTCTACCCCGAAAAGGCGCCCAAGACGGTCGCCAATTTCCTCTCGCTGATCGAGGACGGCTTCTTTGAGGGCCTCATTTTCCACCGCATCATCAAGGGTTTTATGATCCAGGGCGGCGGCTACACCGAGGACATGGAGCATAAGGAGGCCGATGCCATTCGCGGCGAATTCAAGGCAAACGGCTTTATGCAGAACGACCTCAAGC
>CAYULZ010000013.1:0-20032 GCA_964445865.1 uncultured Lachnospiraceae bacterium
AAGGCTTACCTTTATCAAAAGGGGGAATACGACCCCGAGGGGGAGCAATCCTTCGCTCCCGCGCTCTGTAACCGCATTGACCGCAATACGGGCGGCATTGTCATCGCGGCTAAGAACGCCGAGGCGCTTCGTGTGATGAATGAAAAGATCCGTGAAAACGAGCTGACCAAATGCTATCTCTGTCTCGTTCACGGAATCCCCTCGCCGCGCGAGGCCACGTTGACGGGGTATTTGCGGAAGAACGCTGCCGAAAATCTCGTCGAGGTGCGCGACCGTCCTTTTGAGGGCGCGAAGAATATTATCACGCGATACCGTGTGCTCGAGCGTCGGGGCGACAGCTCGCTCTGCGAGGTCGAGCTCGTGACGGGGCGCACGCACCAGATTCGTGCCCATATGGCTCACATCGGACATCCCCTTGTCGGTGATGGCAAGTACGGCATTAATCGTGAGGAGAAGCGCAAGGGCTATAAGTATCAGGCGCTTTATGCCTATCGCCTCAGATTTGACAAGACCGACAGGGAAAATCTGCTCTCCTATCTGGAGGGGAAGACCTTTTCTCTTGACCGGGAGTCCATCTGGTTTTTGAAGGAGGATCGCCATGAAGATCATGATGCGTGAGTGGAACGCTCACGAGAGTCGGTTGCTCGGCACGCGGTGGAAGCGCTTTCTGGCTCTGGCACTCGGCGGTCTTTTGACGGGGCTTACGCTCGTTTTGCCGGTCGCGGGCTTGCTCGAATGGTTGACGCTTGTGCCGGTGCTTCTGTTTTTGCTGGTTCTTGCGGCTGACGGACGCTTGCGCCTGCGTGCCCTGTACGGCTATGGGCTATTCTTTTTTATGTGCTATTATCTGGTCGTATTCCATTGGTTCATCAACCTTTATCCGCTGGATTTTATTCCCGACATGACCAAGGGCGGTGCACTTTCGGTCGTGCTGTTCGGTTGGATCGGTCTCTCCCTCTTTCAAGCCTTGCAGGGAGGACTCGTTTTCGTTCTTTGCGGTCTTTTGTTCCGAACATCGCTTTTGAGGCGCTATGCGATCCTCAAGCCCCTTTGCGTGGCGTCGCTGTGGGCTATCTATGAATGGTGGCAGACGGTCGGCTGGTTTGGCGTGCCGTGGGGACGCTTACCGCTTGGACAGTCGTATTATCTTGTCGGTTTGCAAACTGCCTCTTGGTTCGGGCCATATTTTATCACCTTTTTGCTCGTGGCAGTCAACGGCCTTTTGGCCTTGATCGCCATAGAGCGCGCTTGGCTTCGTGCAGCAGGAGCTGCCGTTGTGGGGATTCTGCTGTTTCAGTACGGCGCAGGTACGGCTCTTTATCTTGGATACCGTGACGAGGGGGAGCCGATTGCCGTTGCTGCGGTGCAGGGCAATATTTCCTCACACGAGAAATGGGATTTCGGAACGGGAAACCGTACGCTGCAGGTCTATGAGCAGCTGACGGCCGAGGCCGCCGCGAACGGTGCAACGCTTGTCGTGTGGCCCGAGACCGCCTTGCCCTATGCACTTTCGGAGGGCGGCGCGCGCTGGGAATTCGTCTCGGAGCTCGCGCAAGCGCACGGCGTTACGATCCTTGTCGGTGCATTTTATGAGCCCGAGAGCGATGATACTTGGGAGGACGAGGAAGAAGACGGACCCACGGAATATAACGCCCTCTTTTGCTTTTATCCCGACGGAAGTGTGTCGGATACCGTGTATGCGAAGCGGCATCTTGTGCCCTTTGGGGAGTACGTTCCTATGCGCCCCTTGATCGAAGCCGTTGCGCCCTCCCTCGCCGAGCTTGTGCTCAGTGCCGAGGATATCTGCGAAGGGGAAGATGCGGCGATTATCGAGAGTGAGGCAGGGAAGCTTGGTGGACTCATTTGCTTCGATTCGATCTACGAGGAGCTTGCCCGCGAGAGCGTGCTCTCAGGGGCAGAGATCTTCTGCCTTTCCACCAATGACTCGTGGTTTACCGATTCGGTTGCTCTCGATATGCACAACGCGCAGGCACAGCTTCGTGCCGTGGAGACGGGACGCTACGTCGTGCGCGCCGCCAATACGGGAATTTCCACCGTGATCTCCCCGCGCGGACAGATCCTTGATCGGGAGGAGCCGCTCGTGGAGGGCTTCGCCGAGGGAAAGGTGTATGCGTGTCATAAGCTGACACTCTATTCGCGCATCGGCAACGCCTTCGTTGTGCTTTGTGCGGTAGCGGTGTTGGCACTTGCCACAGATGAGATCGCGCGACGTGTTCATGCAAAGAAAAAGATAAAAGAAAGGAAATAAATATCGCCTTTTTTCTTGACAAATTACAGAAAAAGTGATAAAATAATAATACAGATTCATTTCTTATGAGGAGGAACGTTATTATGAAAAAGTCTGTAAAAATTTTGGCACTTGCACTCGTTGCCATCATGATGTGCATGGCTCTCGTTTCCTGCGGCAAGAAGTTGTCGGGTGAGTATGAGGCTGTCGTTGCCGGAACCGGACTGGTTCTTGAATTCGACGGTAGCAAGGTTACCTACACGGGTAAGCTCTTGGGCGCTGAGACGGGTTCCGTAGAGGGCACGTATGAGATCGAGGATGACAAGATCACCCTCAACTTCGGCGAAGAGGACGAGGACGCTAAGGCGTACAACGGCACCTTCGATTTCGAAGAGGGCGAGGATTACATCAAGATCGGTACGTTTGGTAAGTTTACCAAGGTTGAAAAGAAGTAATTTTTCAAGCAATAAAAATGCCAAGGGGATTTTCCCCTTGGCGTTTTTTATATCTTTATTCTTCTGCGTCGGTGATCAGACCGTAGTCGCCATCGTGGCGCTTATAAACGACCTGAAGCTCGTCGGAATGCTCGTCCTTGAAAACGAAGAATTCGTGGCCGATCAGATTCATCTGCATAATCGCCTCCTCGACCGACATTGGTTTGATGGGGAAGGATTTGCGGCGGATGCGAAACTCGGCTTCCTCCTCGAAGTCCTCGCCCGTGTCGGCGAAGCCATGATCAAAGGCTCCCGAGCGGAGTCTGCGCTCCAGTCGGGTCTTGTTTTTGCGGATCTGTCGCTCGATGGCGTATACGGCCTGATCCAAGGCGTTGCGGAAGGTTTCGTCCTCAACCTCGCTGCGGAAGATCGTGCCCGAGGCGACGATCGTAAGCTCAAGACACTTGCGGCCGTGCTTGCTACTTAAGGTGGCCGTTGCCGAGCAGGACTCGTTGAAATACTTGTCGAGCTTGGCAAGCTTTGTTTCGATCGTACTCTTCATTTCATCCCAAACATTCATTTGTCTTCCGATGATGTTGATCTTCATATGGAAATCCTCCTTGAATATAGATAGCCGAGGAATTTCTTCCTCGGCTTTATTATACCACAGATTCTATTTCTTGTAAACAGTATCAAAGAAAAAAGAGGACAACAAAATGAATTTTGTTAAAATTACACAAATTCAATCCCTCGTTTTTATTCACCAAATTCATCGATTGCCTTGGTCGTTAGGTGCGGACAGCCGTCCGTGATCTCGTAGGCGACCTCGTTGGGCTTGGCCCAACGAATGGCGTTGATGATGATGCGTTGCACGTAAGGGTTAAAGAAGGCACGGCAGGTCTCGTGGCCGGGCTGGAAGTAAAAGACCTTACCTGCGCCACGGTGGAAGCAGGCCCCGGCACGCAGAATGTGGCCGTCCTCAAACCACGCGCCGAAGACGAGCGCATCGGGCTGGGGAATGTAGAAGGGCTCGCTGTAAAGCTCCTCTTCCTCCAAAATAAAATGGTCGGGAATGCCTGCGGCGATCTCGTGAGAGGGCATCAGCGTCCAGACGATCTCCTTTTGATTTCTGCCCCACGAGAGATTGCCGTTCGTGCCGACGATTGTGCGGAAGGGCTTGGAATGGTGTGCGGAATGCAGGGCGATAAAGCCCATCTTTCCACGGTATACGCGATCACGAATGCGATCGACAAGGGCATCGTCGACTTCCTCGTGCGCGCAGTGTCCCCACCAGACGAGTACGTCGGTCGTATCAAGCAGGGCCTCGGGCAGGCCTTGGTCGGGATCGTCCAAGGCCGCCAAAACGACCTCCATTTCCTCGCAAGGGGCTAAAAATTCCTTGATATACACGTGGAGTCCGTTGGGAAATAGGGCTCTTGCCGCTTCTTTTCGCTTTTCTCCGCGATATTCGTTCCAGATTACGACCTTGATGGGCTTCATATGATTTCCTCCACCTATATTTCATTAAAAATATTATAGCAAAGTGTGTCCTTGCTGTCAAGGAAAACGAAAAAAAGAGGAAGAGAAAAATTGCGATTTGCAAAAAATCCCCCTTGCAAATCGGGGGACGGTATGATACAATAATACTAAGAGAAAGGAGACTTGATATGGATAGAGAAAAAATACAGCAGGAAGTGAAAAAGCAGGCGGTTCGTAAAACGAAACGAACGGTCAAGAAAAAGGTCAAGCGGATCCATCCGCTGTCCTTCGTCGTGTGGATTCTGGCTTTGGCGATCGGCATTGGCGTGGGCGCCGGTGCGTGCGCCTTTATTTGCCGTGACGACGGCTTTGAGCTGATCGGTAAGAGTGAGATCTCCATCCCCGTGGAGGAGGGAAAGACCTACGATTATACCGATAAGGGTGTGAAGGCCGTTTCCTTCGGCAAGGATATTTCCCGTCGCGTCAAGGTCAATACCAACCTGACCGAGACCGATGACGGTGTGTATGAGCTCGACGCCTCCAAGGAGGGCTTGTACTATATCATTTATACGGTGGACGATCCGCGTTATGGCAACATCAAGCGTGTTCGTATGATTACTGTGGGAGGTGAGGACTAATGCCGAAGAAGAAAAAGACAAAGAAGAAATTTTCCAAGGGCTTGACCGTTTTCCTCTCGATCGTGATCTTCCTCGGCGGTATCGCGGGCGGCTTTTACGGCTATTATCACCTGACGATGCCGACCGACTCGGATACCCTTATTACGGGCGACATGGAGATCCATTTCCCCGAGCTTGGCAATAAATATACGGGCGACTGTACCTATATTAAGGTCGGCGACGTCGACGTGCTGATCGACGCGGGCTCTAAGACCTCATCGATCCCGACGCTGGCCTCTTATCTGGAGGAGCACATGAGTGACGATGTGATCGAATACGTCATCGTTACGCATGCTCACGAGGATCACTACGCGGGTTTTGCCACTCCCGACGGTACGGATAGCCTGTTTGACCTCTTTGAGGTCGAGGTGATTATCGACTTTGCGCAAATCACCGACGGAAAGTCCTCGCAGAAGATGTATAACAATTACCTGCGCGAGAGAGGTGAGGAGATCGAGGCGGGAGCAAAGCATTATACCGCTGCCGCGTGTATTGAGGATGACAACAAGCTATTCCCGCTCGGACACGGCGTAGAGCTCGAGATCCTCGACAGCTATTTCTACTATGAGGTTTCCGAGACCGAGAATAACCACTCGGTATGCACGATGTTGCATAGTGGTGACGAGCACTTCCTCTTTACGGGAGATTTGGAGAAGGAGGGCGAGGAGAAGCTGGTCGAGCTTAACGATCTGCCCGAGGTGACCCTTTATAAGGCGGGACATCACGGCTCCAAGACCTCATCCAACGATTGCCTCCTTGAGGTGATCAAGCCCGAGATCGTGACGGTTTGCTGCTGCTGCGGTAGCCCCGAGTATACCGATAAAAATGAAAATCAGTTTCCGACGCAGGCCTTTGTTGACCGCATCGCGCCCTATACCGATCGCGTGTATATCACCACGCTTTGCGTCGATTACGAGGCCGATAAGATCAAGTCCATGAACGGCAACATCGTCGTGACCTGCAATCAGGACGGCGTCAAGGTCGCCTGCTCGGCGAACGATACCGTGCTCAAGGATACCGAATGGTTCAAGGCGAACCGAGAATGCCCCAAGGAGTGGGCCTCGTAACATCAAGAAAAAAGCACCACTGTGAGAAAACTCACAGCGGTGCTTTTTGCTTTATGCCGACTTTTTCTTTTTCACAATGGCCGTGACCGCCAGGATCAGGGCGAGAACAAGGATCACGGCAAGGGCGGCAATGAAAATATTTTCGTTGGGAATAAAGGATTCGGTACCGTCGTTGTTGACGACCACCTCGGCGTTTGCCAGCACGCTTTTGCCGATCCAAGGGCCGACAAGTCCGGGGATCAGCACCTGCGAAAAGATGCGGACACCCTGGAAGCGACCGGAACTGCCGACGGGGGTCAGATCGCGGATGCGTGCCCCAAAGACGGCCATGCCCGAAAGATAGCCGCACATCATGAGAAGCGAGCCGACAAATACGAGTGCCGTCGAGCGGAAGAAATAGAGGAGAAGATAGCCGAGCGCGAGCCAAACGAGACTCGGCCATGCCGAGCGCATAAAGCCATGCTTATCGTAGACCTTGCCCCACAGTGCCGTCACGCCCGAGGCGAGAATGATGGCGGGTGCCATCACGAGTACATAATTCGTCATGCCCAGCGAGACCTCGTAATAGAGAATGAGGTAAGGCATAAATATCTGGATTGAAATATTGAAAAGAATAAAGAGGAGCATGGAGAGGTAAAGGGAAGGGTTGCTCTTGATCGTCGAGGGAAGAAAGCCATGTACGACGGTACGAAAATAAGGATCCTTGCTTGGTGTGATCGCGGGCTCACGAATGAGAAACAGGCCGAGTACACCGATAAGAAGCACGACGGCACCAATGATGGCAAAGATAATCGTCCAGCTCGTGGGCTTATTCAGATCAAAGGCCATAAATCCACCAAAGACGGCAAGGATCGCAACCAGAGGCATCATAGCGTTGATGCCCTCGGCGGCCCCACGGTTGGTCTCGTCTGTGCTGTCGGTCACCCAGGCATTAAAGGCGGCGTCGTTGGCCGACGAACCAAAGAAGGTCATGATGCAGTCGAGCGCGATCACGAGGGTAACGCCGGCCGAGGCGGCTGAGACCGTGGCGGGAATGATCGCCGCGATGAGGTCGAGGCGAAGCAGACAAAAGGCGAGGATCGAGATGCCCCAAAGGAGATAACCGCCCGAAATAAAGAGCTTACGCTTCCCAAGCTTGTCGGAGAGGGCACCGATGAATACGGTGGTCAGCGTGGCGGCAACGGCGGAGGCGGCGACCATCGTTGAAATGTCGGCGGCCGTGGCGTGAAACATCTTATAGATGAATACGTTGAGATACATGTTTTCGACGACCCACGCAATTTGACCGATCAGACCGAATAAGGTCAACGCGGCCCAAAAGCGAGGGGAGAGTTTGGTTTTCATAAGGCAAGCTCCTTTTGGATTTGATAGCATCATTATAGCATAGCGGAAAGAAAAAGTCAATTTTTTCTTCGCGGCGGACGAGATCATGGGGGCATACGCTCTTGATTTTGTGCAGGGAAGTGCATGCTGCTTTTTGGTCCGTTTTGGGAAAGCACGAAAAAGAAAACAGCTCATTTTCGGAAAATAACGGCCAAAAATAGAAGATAAAAGCAAAAAATATTTCTATTTTTCGAAAAAACATTCAAAAAATATTAGCATTGTCCTTTTTATGATACAATATGTGTGCTATACTGTAAATACAGAGATCGAAGCTCACATTCCATATCAAATAAAAGGAGAAAGAAATCATGAGCGGAAATATCAGAAAGAATGAAAACGAAATGATGGATATGCGTCTGCTTCCCGAAACCTGCAATTGCTCCGGTTATACCATGGCGATGGTTGCCGGCGGAATTTTGCTCTGCCTTGGCATTATTCTGTACGCACTTCTCGTTTGATTCTTGATTTTTTTGCGGGGATATGATACAATAAAACCATCACCTGCGAGAGGACGGAAGATATATTATGGCAAAAATGCCGAATCAAAAATTAAAGCTTCTCTATCTGATGAAGATCCTGCTTTCACGCACCGATGCCGATCATGCTATGACCTTGGCGGAGATCTCGGCCGAGCTTGCAGGGTACGATATTAGCGCCGAGAGAAAAAGTCTGTACGACGATCTGGAGCTGTTGAAGGTGTATGGGATCGACGTGCAGGTCAGACGCGACCGTCAGGTTCGCTATTACGTGGCCAAGCATCCGTTTTCCCTCGCCGAGCTCAAGCTCTTGATTGATGCCGTGCAGGCCTCTAAGTCAATTACCGTTCCGAAAAGCATGGAGCTTATTCGTAAGCTCGAGGGCTTGGGGAGCCATTATGAGGGGGCGCTCCTGCACGAGCAGGTCTATATGGAGAACCGCTTGAAGGCGGCCAACGAGGAGATTCTTTCGAACGTGGAAACGCTCTATCTGGCGATCGCTCGCAACCGAAAGATCCGATGCCGTTATTTTGAATGGAACGCCCGCAAGCAACGGCTGCTCCGTCATGACGGACGGGAATATGGTATCAGCCCGTGGGCGCTGACGTGGTATGATGAAAACTATTACCTGATCGCTTATGATTCGGAGGCGGGAATCATCAAGCATTTTCGTGTCGATAAGATGCTGGAGGTCAAGCTGACCGAGGAAAAAAGGGAAGGCGAGCGCGCCTTTGCCGATTTTGATATGGCGGTCTATTCGCGTCAGATTTTCGGTATGTACGGCGGTGACGCATACAACGTGCGTATCCGTTGCGATAACGACCTTGCCAGTGTTGTCATTGACCGCTTTGGACAAGAGGTGACGATCCTCTCTAATACCGATACGTATTTTGAATTTTCAGCCAAGGTCATGGTCAGCCCGACCTTCTTTTCCTGGGTGCTCGGGTTTGGCGGAAAAATGAAGATTCTCTCACCCGAATCGGTCGCCAACGAGCTGGTGGCTACGGCTAAGGAGGCCATCGCTGCTTACGAATCCGACGAATGTTGAGAGGATTGATATAGAAAAAGCCATGCGACATGCTTTTGCATGCCGCATGGCTTTTTTGTTTACCGATCAACCCGCAAGGCCGCCGCCGATATCGTCTACGAAATCATTGAGCCAAGAAAGCCAATCGGGTGTTTCACTCGTTACGATGGTGTCGCACTCGGTGGTCAAGAGCTTGAAGGATTTGCCGTTGCTCGTATAGAATAGGGAGTAGCCGGCATTTTCATCAAAGAAATACGAGAAGGATTTCTTCGAGCTACCCGTATTGAACTCGGGCAGGGCGGTCAGCTGAATGCCGTCCATCTTGACAAGCTCTTTAGAGGATCCCTCCTCGGTGACATAGACATTGGTCTCGTCCTCGGTCACGAAGTAGAGCTTGTTCGCATACTGATGCATGGAAATGTCGGTTGCGATCTTGGAGATCGAGACCTTCTTGCCGGTCGATGCCTTGTAGAAATACAGGAAATTCTGGTTATCCAGCATGTAGACGTTACCCTTTTGCGTTACAGCGAACTCTACGGTGTCCTCATAGACCTTCTTGGGGGCCTCGTCCAGATCGGAGAGGTCTACCTGATACAGGGTATTCTTCGAATTGACATAGTAGAAATACTTGCCATCGGGTGAGAACTGGCCAAGTGCACTTGCGATCGACTGTGCTTCAAATTTCTTGTTGACATAGTAGGTATAGCCAACCGTAGCTCCTTCCTCGTCGAGGAGGTTGGTATCGAGGCTGACGCTCTGCAGATAGCAGTCGGCAAAGGTTTCGTAGCGCGCGACCTCGGGATCGACGGTAGCGGGGAAGAAGATACCCTTACCCTTAGCGATCTCATAGCTTTCGTCCTTCTTTGCCGAATAAATGAAGGAGTTAAGCTTGGTGTCGGAGCTGGTGTAATAAACGATTTCATCGCCGTCTACGTTGATGGCGGTGATGCCGCCGAAGTCAGCGTCACAAACGGGATACTTCTCACCGTCCTCGGAGGTGATGCAGTAGAGCTTGCGAGCCAGCGTTGAGGTATAGCCGTAAGCGTAGATGTATTCACCGTTATCAGATATCTTTACGGGCGTGCAGTTTTTCACACCGATGGGGGCGGAGCTGCCATCGCGGTAGAGATAGATGCGGTTGTCGGTAGCGCTGTCCTCCAGAGGACGGGTATAGATAACGGTCGAGCCGTCACCCGAGATCAGGAAGTTATCTGCCTCGGCGTTCTTTTCGATCAGATCTTCACCTTGCGATTCGCTGTAAATGTAGACGTTGCCTTCCTCGCGATAGAGGATACCGGGCTTGTTCTCTGCATAGCCGAGCACATCGGTCACCGCAGAATCCTCGGTGGTGATGGCAGTCAGCTTCTTGCCTTCCAACAGATAGATCAGATAGCCGTCGGCACTGTTGCATTCGACGTAAGCAAAGGAGCGATCGAGCGACGGAACGACGCGTGTTTCGCCGTCAAAGCTGTCCTCGAGCACCGTTCCGTTGACGGCCACGCGGTATTTGCCGTCGTCCTCGACGTAAACGAGATATGTATTATCGGTGTAATGAATGTCGCCCGAGGCATTCAGAATGACCGCGCCGACCAAAATACAAAGCAGGACGGCAGCCGCGACGGCGGCGATGGCAATGATCCAAGTCTTGTTGAAGCCCTTGGACGAGCCCTTCTGTGCGGTGGGGCGCTCTCTTCTCGGCGCTCTTTCGCGCGTCTGATCGCTGGTAAATGCACCGAAATCGTCAGCCTCGGTATTGGCGTCGAGCATCCGTGCGTCGTTGCGGATTTTGCGCTCGGCGGCGTTGCTTTCGGAAGCGCCGACGGTCGCAAAGGCGGGACGCATACGATTGTTAAAAAGCATATGAAACCTCCATGAGTATAAATTCCTATTCATGATAAAATTATTCTACCATATCTATATATAATTTACAATAACATATTATGAAAAAAACATGAACAAACTATTAATTCTAAAAAATAACACAAGATATTGTGCAAATTTTCGTCGTATTTTACTACATTTTGTTGTGCGACACGAATGTCGTAGTGATTTCTGCGCGGCGCAGTCATATTGTGCGCGGGGGTGCTCATAAGATAAAGCAAGGATCAAAAAACGGACAAGAGATGGAGCGGAGGCAGACATGGCAACGGTGATTTACGGCACGAAAAAGACGAAGGATGTGCTTCCTGCATCACTTTGTGAGCTTCTTCCGTACCGCCTGACGGATGAGATCCGCGCATCGGGGGTAGGGATCATCGAGGAGATCCGTCTGCGGAGCGACAGAGCGGTCTCGCTTACGACGCCGAACGGCAACGTGATGCTGAAAACCGTTCTTTCGCGCATGGAGCTCGAAACGGTCTTGTCCGTGATCTGCGACGGCTCTCTCTACGCGCATAGCGAGACGATTACGCAGGGTTACGTCACGCTTGCGGGCGGCATTCGCGTGGGAGTATGCGGACGGGCTACAGTAGCGGACGGACGCATTCTCGGCGTATACGCCGTGAGTGGGCTCAATCTTCGTCTGCCTGCACGTCATCGGCGCGTGGGTGCGCCCGTTTGCCGTATGCTTCGGGAGCTGCAGGGCGAGGGAGGGGTGCTGATCTATTCTGCCCCGGGGGTCGGGAAAACGACTCTTTTGCGCCACGTGGCGGCTGAGATGGCCGCCGGCGCGCATCCGTTGCGCGTTGTCGTCGTGGATAGCCGCGGCGAGATCGCCCCTTTTCTTGACGATCCTGCGCTTTGTGTCGACGTGCTTTCGGGCTATCCCAAGCCCGAGGGGATTGCGATCGCGTGTCGGACGATGAACGCCCAGCTCATCGTTTGTGATGAGATCGGCGATCGCGCAGAGGCCGAGGCCATCGTGGCGGCACAAAACTGCGGCGTTCCCTTTGTGGCAACGGCGCACGCCTCGTCGGTAGAGGGGCTTTTGCGACGCAGTACCGTCCGTGAGCTGCATCGGGCACGTATCTTTGAAAAATACGTGGGGATCCGACGGCGCGCGGAGGGCGGGGATTTTATCTATACGGTAACCGATTGGGAGGATGCGGATGTGGAGCTTCAAGATCGCAGGCATGCTGATGCTTGCGTGTAGCGGACTTGTGGTGGCCTACGAGCTCAACTGCAGAGCGACAGCGGCGTTGCGTCAGAATGAGGCCTATATGGCTCTGATCCGTACCGTGCGCGGACAGATCGAATGCTTTGCCCGCCCAATTTCCGAGATTCTTTGCTCGTGCGAGCATGAGGAGTTGGAGGGCTGTGGATATTTTTATGATAAGCCGCCGTCCGACCTTTTGCATTTGGTGGCGAAAAGCACGGTACACGATGTGTCGACGGTGGCGATCGTTTCGCGCTTTGCCGAGGAATTCGGACGGGGCTATCGGGAGGATGAGGTGCGAGCCTGCGACTACGCACTCTCACGATTGGAGGAGCGGCGGGCAAGCCTTGCCGCCGAGCTTCCGAGCAAGAAAAAACGCAACACCGCGCTTTGCGTGTGCGCCGCGCTCGCACTTGCACTTTTGCTGCTTTGACGCAGTCAAAAATACGGATCGAAGGGAAAAGGACATATGGATGTAAGCTTGATTTTGAAGATTGTTGGCATAGGGATCCTCGTGGCGGTCTCGTCCTCGATACTGAACAAGGCGGGACGGGACGAGCAAGCCATGCTCGTGACCTTGGCGGGCATCGTCGTGGTCGTGCTGATGCTGATTGGTGAGATGGGCACGCTATTTGACAGCTTGCGCTCGGTATTTGGGATCTGACCGTATGGGAAGCGAGCTGTTGCAGATCTGCGGACTGGGGGTTTTGTGCGCCATGGCAGCATTGATCCTGCGCAGTCGGGGCGGGGAATTTTCCGCTCTGCTTCGCGTCGGCGGCCTCATACTGATGACGGGGATTGTTTGGCTTTCGGCGCGTGATGCCATCGGCGAGATGGGAGATTTGCTCTCCTCGTCGACGCTTTCGTCTTATGCGGGCGTGATGCTCAAGGCCGTCGGTATTGCCGTTCTTTGCGCGACCTGTGGCGACATCTGCCGTGACTGCGGGGAGGCGAGCATTGCCTCTTGCGTGGAGGTCGCGGGAAATTTGCTTATTCTTTCGCTCTGTATCCCGATCCTTCGTGAGATCCTCGGGTACGCGTCATCGCTGTTGGCGCTGGGCTAGGAGGGGACTATGCGGTTTATTTTTTTGTACTTTCCTGTGCGGACAAGTCGGCGCGGCGTTGCCAAGGTCTGGTCTGCGTTCCTTTTGAGTATCTTGCTGATCGGCATGGCAGTCATATCCGTCAGAGGTGCAGAGGAGAGCGCGCTCGACATGCCCGAGGGCTTTGATGGGGTTCGGGAGTCCTTGCCCGACGAGGTTCTCGAGCAGTTGCCCGAGGGCATGCACGCAGACACGACCGACGAGCAGGCGGCGGCACTTTCCGAAATGCTCTCGCCGACATATCTGCTTGGCATTTTGGAGGAGGGACTCAAGAATGCCTTGGGAGAGGGCGTTCGTCTGCTTGCCGTCGTGTGCGGCCTTTTGGTTCTGGCCGCTGTTTTTCAAACGGTGCGTACCTCATTTTCGTCATCGGCACTTCGTAATACCGTTCGCTTTTGTACGGTGGGAGGACTTTTTGCGGCGCTTTTGCAGGTGCAATACGATCAGCTGTCAGCGGTCGTGCGCTTTTTTGACCGTCTCCACACGCTGATGATGAGTATGATACCCGTGGGCAGCGCCTTGTTGGCTATGGGAGGGAACGTCACGACTGCGGCCTCGGGAAGCGCGACGCTCGCTGTCTTTCTGTCGGTGTCCGAAGGGCTTTGCGCCAAAACCGTCGTCCCTGTGTGTGCGATCGGCACAGCGCTTGCGCTTTGTCAGGCGCTTTCCCCCGAGATCGGTCTGCGCGGTGTGGCCAATGCCGTGCGCAAGACCTATACCTTTACGCTTGGTCTGGTCATGACGCTTTTATGCTTTTTGCTTTCTTCACAAACGACGTTTTGCGCGGCGGCGGACAGTACGGGTGCACGGACAGCCAAGCTTGTCAGTGGCATGGCGATTCCTGTGGTGGGCGGAAGTGTGGGGGATACCCTGCGGACCGTAGCAGGAAGCGTGCAGTATTTGAAGAGCATTGTAGGTATCGGGGGCATCTTTTTTATTTTACTGCTTGTGTTGCCGACCCTGCTGTCACTTCTCGCGACACGCCTCGTGTTTCTCCTTGGAAGCGGCGTGGCCGATATGCTGGGGTGCGAGACCGAGGGGAAGCTTCTTTCGGAGCTGGGTACGGTATGGGGAACGATGATTGCCGTGGTGTCCATGTGCTCGGTAATGTTCATTCTGGCGCTGACGATCCTTGTGCACGTGGCTGTGGCCGTGGGGTAGAGAAATGAAGGAATATGTAATGACGCTGATCGGCATATCGCTGCTTGCAGGGCTCGCGGGTATGATCTGTCCGAGTAAGCATAAAAAATATCTGCGGTTGGTGTGCGGCTTTTGCATGATCGCGAGCCTGATTGCCCCGCTGCCGTCGTATCTCGAAAATGCCGATGTCCTTTTGACATCGAAAATCAACGAGGAGAAAAACGAGGAAGCGAAGTATGAGGAAATTTACCATCAGACGCTTGCCGAGGCCAATGCAAAATATTTGGAGGATTACACAAAAATCCTTCTTATTCGAGATTTTTCAACAAAAAATGAGGATATTTCCGTTTCGATTGCTTTGACGCAAGAGGAGGATTCTTTTTTGTTGAAAAAAGCAACCGTTTTCTTATCGGGCGGTGCGATTCTCAAGGATCCGCGCGAGATTGCGGCCTATGTGGAAGCCCTCTTGACGTGTCCGTGCGAGATCGTATATCAATAATGCTGAATAATAATATAAAAAACAAGTGAAAGAAAAATAGACGCAAGAGAGGAGAATCGTCAAATTATGTCGGAAAATGCAAAAAAAGGCTCAGGTAACTATCGAAAATGGATTTTGCCGATTGCGGCGGCGATTTTGGGCGTTGTCCTCCTGCTTCTCGGCAATCGCTCGGAGGAAAAGGGCGAGGAGACCGACACGTCTGCATCCCTTCTGGTAGCGGACGGCGAGATGACCGCGTCTGCTTTTGCCGCCGAAACCGAACAACGGATTGTTGCGATCTGCTCAGGGGTAGCGGGTGCGGGTGAGGTACGGGCGGTAGTTACGCTCGACGGCGGTTACCGTGCGGTGTATGCCTCGGACGTGCAGGGCTCGGATAGCTCCTACCGCAACGAGACGGTGTTGACGGGGAGCGGCAATTCAGAGAAGGCGATCCTTGTTGGCTATGAGTCGCCTCGCATCGTTGGAATCGGTATCGTTTGCACGGGGGGCGATGACCCCACGGTGCAGAAGCGCATCACGATGCTCGTGTCGGCCGCTTTTGACGTCAGTGCCAATAAAATTTACGTCACGGGAGGGTGATGACAAGTCATAAACCGTTTTTTGTGCCCATATATATGTACCGTATCAAACATTCGGAGGAGTTTTGCAATGAAAATGAATCAATTGAAGGAAAAAGTAAAAGCATTTTGCTCTCGCATCGGCAAGCGCAATTTCATCATTATCGGCGCGGTGGTGTTGATCGCCGCGGCAGTGGCGATCAACGTGGCCATCTTCTCGAGAGCACAGGACGACGGCTTTGATTACGATCAAAGCGCAGGCATGGACGGATCGAATCTCAACACCGACACGACCGCCCCCGAGGATACCGCGACCTCCGTGGATTCCTATTTCTCCAGCGTTCAACTCAGCCGTCAGCGTAGCCGCGACGAAGCGATCGAGGTGCTGCAATCGGTGGTAGACAATACCGCCTCGACGGCCACGGCCAAGGACGAGGCGCTTGCCGAGATCCAGAAGCTCGCGCTCGTTATGGAGACCGAGGCCAACATCGAAACGCTCATTGTTGCCAAGGGCTTTGAGGAGTGCGTGGCTGTCATCAACGGCGACTCGGCCAGCATCGTTGTCAAGAGCGAGGGGCTGATCGCTTCGCAGATTTCCCAAATCAATGAGATCGTCTACGAGCAATCGGGGATCGAGCCGGTCAATATCAAGATCATCGAGCGTTAAGAGGGGTAAGATCGTTCAGTAAGAACCGTTTTTGCTCCCACGGCATATGCTTTACTGCAACGCAATTTTTTGCACAGGAGGCATGGATATGGGCCAGTGGGAGAAGCGTAGCCTTTCGGGCACGCCGCTGTTCGCCGCGGCAAACAGCGGCAAGGGATTTTTCAGCTTTTATAAGGACGTATTCGATCGACGGGGGCTCGAGAGGCGCTACCTGATCAAGGGAGGTCCGGGCACGGGAAAGAGCTATCTTTTGCGAAGCGTGGCCGAGTATGCCCACGCAAAGGGCAAGGCGGTCGAGTATTACCGCTGTTCCTCGGATCCCGATTCGCTCGATGGTATCGTCATCGACGAAAGGATTGCCGTCTTGGACGCTACGGCACCGCATAGCGTCGAGCCCGAGCTCCCGGGGGCTCGTGACGAGATCGTCAATCTCGGTGCCTTTTGGGACGCCGACGCGCTTGCCGTGCACGCGGAGGAGATCGCCGCGCTGACCGAAAAAAAGAGCGAGTGCTATCGCCGTGCTTATCGTTTTCTTGCGGCCTGCGACCATCTGTATGCGGACAATCGCGCCTTGATACTGCCGCATGTCAGACACGCGAAGCTTCAAGGGGCGGTTGCTCGACGGCTTGAGTGTATTCCGCGCGGGCGAGGATATTCTCTCTTGCCGGGGCTCTGCGATGCCATTGGCATGAAGGGGCGCGTGCATTTGGACAGCTACGAGCAATGGGCAAAAAAGCTGTACGTGATCGAGGATCATCACGATACGGGTGCGCTCTTTTTGCGGGCACTATTGACGCGTGGTATGGAGAAAGAATGCGCCATGCGTGTGTCTTATCACCCGATTCACGTAGGTGAGCCCGACGCCGTGTATTTTTGCGATACGGGTGATTGCTTCGTGATCGCTAACGGCGAATTACCCGAGGGAAAGAGCATGACACGGATCAATATGAAGCGCTTTGTCGACGCCGAGGGCGTGCGCGAGGTGCGGAGCAAGCTTCGCATGAATGGACGCATGTACGAGGCTCTGCTCGGATCGGCCGAGGAAGCGCTCGGCGAGGCAGGGAAGCACCATTTCGATCTCGAGCGCATCTACGCTGCAGGCATGGATTTCGACGCTGAAAACCGCTTCGTACGATCGTTTTGCGAGAAGATTCTTTAAAAAAACTTCCCCTGTGGGAAAGGCAAAAAGGACGGCCTATGCCGTCCTTTTTTGGTAAATTCTGTACGCTTTAACCGTAAATGATCCCGTCGCTGCAATATACGACGTAGCGTAAGGTGTCATATTCGCCATAGCTTTTTATCGTCTGCCATCGTTGCTTGGTTCCGTGAAAATGTATTTTTACACAATAATCCTCGGAATAGGAGCCCAAAAAAGCGTAATCGCCAATGCTTGCTACACTATCGGGAATCGTAATGCTTGTCAGTCTTGGACAGGCATAGAATGCGCGATCTCCAATGCCGCTCACGCCGTCCGGAATGACAATGCTTTTCAGTGCAGAGCACGCGTAGAAGGCACGGTCTCCGATATCGGTAACTCCCTTGGGAATGGTGATGCTCGTTAAATCGGAGCACCATAGGAAAGCGTCTTCCTTGATGCTTGCGGTTCCTTTCGGAATTGCAAAGGCGGTAAGACGGAGTTGGTTTATGACTCCTGCGTATTTTCCGTTTACCGCCTCCTGACAGGCCGTATATAACGCATACGAATCCTTGTACGATAAGGTGGCTAATAGATTCATGGCCTCTTGATACTTTTGCCGCTTCATCAGACGAATCGCCGTTTCATAATTCGATTTTTGTATTTCGTGCGCTGTATCGTCTTGCTCTATGGATTCTTCTATGGTTCTTTTACGTTCTTTTTGAACGGATATGTAAACGAAATACGCCATGCACGCGACGATAAAAACAACGACGAGCATGAGTAGAAATAGAACCGTTGTGGGCATTTTGCTTTCTCCTTATAGCGAATAAGAATCATCTCTTGTAAAAAGTAACAGATTGTTACGATAAATATTGTAACACAATGTTACAATATTGTCAAGGGCTTTTCTGATTAAAAATTAAAGAGGTCTTAATTATGAAATTAATTGGCTTAAAGGAGATCCGCAAGAAAAAGCAATACACGCAGCTTAAAGTCGCGATGGATCTTTCGATCAGTCGCGAGGCACTCTCTTTTTACGAAACGGGGAAGCGTAGCCCCGACGTGGACATGCTTGTGCGCATGTCGGAATATTTTGAGGTTTCTATTGATTATCTCATTCTTGGGCATGAATTCGAAGCGAAACGATAAAAGAGCAAGCATGTGCTTGCTCTTTTTTGTGTTTGTGAATCGGTGCTTCAGTCAATATTCACCGCGCGGGTCTCAGGCTGCTTGACCTCCTTTTTGGGAAGCGTCAGCGTCAGCACACCGTCGCGGTAGGCCGCGGAGATGGCGTCGCTTTCAATGCCGCGAATGTCAAAGCTCCGTCGGTACGTGCCATAGGTGCGCTCACGGCGAATATAGCGGTCGCCGTCTTTTTCCTCATTTTCAGTCTTGTGCTCCGCGTAAACGGTCAGGATATTTTCCTTGATCTCCGCGTGAATGTCCTCCTTCGTAAAGCCGGGGAGATCGGCCTCGAGGATATATGCCTTCTCGGTCTCTCGGATGTCGGTTCTGAATGCGGGGGTTGCCGTTCCGAAAAAGCGCTTTTCCATTTCTTCCATTTCACGGAAGGGATCGTAGCTCCAAAGGCTGCGTGTCATACGGTCAAAGGGTGTAAGATCAAACATCATAAATCCTCCTTTATTCATTTTTTTGTTGTTTGTGATGATTTGACGTTTGCGGAAGGGCAGAGGCGATGGCTCGAGTCTGTTTTGTTCGCTCCTTTCTTCCACGCCTATATGATACACCTTTTTTATGAACTTTTCATGCTAAAACCATGTCTATTTTGTAAATATTAGCACTCTACGTATAAGAGTGCTAATATATACGAAATAAAAAAGCGCCAAATGGCACTCTTTTATGAAAAAATCTTAGATAAATTGGCACTTGATTGAAATCAATTGCCAAAATTCAGCCATTCGCGCGCTGCCGTGATGTCAGACCGTACCTGTGCGGTCAGGGCATCGAGCGAGTCGAAGCGCACCTCGGGGCGAAGAAAATGCAGAAGGGCAACCGTGACGCGTGCGCCGTAAAGCTCGTCCGAAAAATCGAACAGATGTGTCTCGGCACAGAGCAGTGTACCGCCCACCGTCGGTCGCATGCCGACGTTTGTGATACCGTCGTAGGTCTTGCCGTCGAGCGTCACACGCGAAACGTACACGCCGTGACGGGGCACGGCCTTGTCGGAGGGTAGGAGCTGATTGAGCGTTCGGAAGCCCAAGTCACGCGCCAGATGCTGGCCGTGAACGACCTCGGCCGTAATCGTGTACGGACGGCCGAGCAGTGCATGCGTCCTTTGCGTGTCGCCCGCCTCGATGGCCTCGCGGATACGCGAGGAGCTGACGACCTCTCCCTCTGTGGTGAACGCGGGCACAACGGACAACGCCATGCCGCGTGCTTCACAGAGTGCGGCGAGGCGGTCGGTGTTGCCGAGTCCCTTCGCGCCGAAGGTGAAATCGAAGCCGCACACCAGATGGCGTGCCGAGAGGCGGCGGCAGAGAACGTCCTCGAAAAATTCCTCGTAGGGGATCGCCGCGATCGCCGCGTCAAAGGGGATCGAGAGGACGACGTCAGCACCGAGCGCGCCGATTAAGGCCTCCTTTTCCTCGGGGGAGGTGATCTGCGGTACGGCACGGGGCAAGAAATAATTCTTCGGCGGCGTGCGGAAGCACCAGACAGCGAGGGGGAGCGAAAGCTCGTCCGCAATCGCGCGCGCACGGCGAATGACCGCCTCGTGACCGCGATGGACGCCGTCAAAGCAGCCGAGCGCCACGACGCATGGCGAGGGGGATATATAATCCATGGAAGATACGGTGATCAAGGGAAAACCTCCGTGATGTAGATGGTATTATTATAGCAGAAACAGGCGCGTTTTTCAAGTGGAAAAAGAATAAGAAAAAAAGTTTATGTTTTTTTAAAAAAACGCTTGACAAGGGAGGAGAAGTGTGGTATAATATCTATCGTTCCGATGAGAAAAACCGAGGAGCAAAGTGTGCTGGTGTGGCTCAATGGCAGAGCAGCTGATTTGTAATCAGCAGGTTGA
>CAYULZ010000014.1:0-19371 GCA_964445865.1 uncultured Lachnospiraceae bacterium
TCGAGAATGAGCAGATTCATCTCGGATAAAATCAGCTTCGCCAGCGTCAGCCGCGCACGCTCGCCGCCGCTGAGGTCGGCGACCGTTTTGAACACGTCCTCGCCCACGAAGCGGAACATCGCGAGCGTGTTGCGGATCTCCAGCTCGGGGCGCGACGGATAGGCATTCCACAGCTCGTCGAGCACCGTGTTCGATGGCGTCAGATTTTGGTTTTCCTGGTCGTAATAGCCGACGCTGACGTTATAGCCCCCTTCAAGGTAACCGCCCGTCGGCAAAAGCTTGCCGAGCATCAGCTTGATCAGCGTCGATTTGCCGCTTCCGTTCGGACCGACGATAAACAGTCGGTCGTTGCGCTTCACAAGAAAGCTCAGTCCGCCGAGCAGCTCGCGGCCGCCCGCATAGGAAAAGCGCAGATCCTTTGCCGTCAGCACGTCGTTACCGCTGGCGATCGACGAGGAAAAGCGCATGCGAATGCCCTTCGGCGCATTCTCGGGGCGGTCGAGCTTTTCCATCTTTTCGAGCAGCTTCAGTCGGCTCTCGGCCGCGATGATATTCCGCTCGCGGTTCCACGCACGCTGCTGGGCGATATAGGCCTCCTGACGCGCGATCTCCTTTTGCTGATTTTTATAGTGCCGCTCCTCGATCTCGCGGTCGATCTTACGTTGTGCCAAACTTTTCGTATAACCGCCCGCATAAAGCTTCGCGCGATGATTTTCGATATAGAGCGTCTTGTTCGTCACGCGGTCGAGGAAATAACGGTCGTGCGAGATCACCATCACGCACTTATTATAAGAGGATAGAAAATTCTCCAGCCACTCGACCGTTTCCATGTCAAGATGGTTCGTCGGCTCGTCGAGCATAAGAATGTCGGGCTCGCGGCAAAGCTCGCGCGAAAGCGCGAGACGCGTACGCTGACCGCCGCTGAGCGAGGAAAACGGGCGCGCCATCGTGGCCTCGTCAAAGCCCATGCGAAGCAGAGTCGACGCGCATCGACCGCGAAATTCGAGACCGCCGTCGCGGATAAAGCGCTCGTTGAGAGAGGCGTATTCGCTCGCGAGTGATTCCACGCTTCTCTCTCCGTCCGTCCCTACGCGAAGCTGCTCCTCGAGGGCGTTAAGACGCGCTTCCATCGCCAAAAGCTCGGGAAACGAGCGAATCATAACCTCCAGGCAGGTCGCCTCCCCGTTCTCTCCCTCAAAGGCATCAAAGGCGTCGTCCTGCCGCAAAACGCCGACCGTCGTTTCCTTCGAGCGATACACCGCGCCCGCATCGGGCTCGTGCTCGCCGAGGATCAGCCGAAAAAGCGTCGATTTGCCACATCCGTTCACACCGACGATCCCGAGACGGTCGTCCTCCTGAAGCGCGAAGGTCACGTTCTCCAATATGGTTTTTGTTCCAAAGGACAATGTCAGATTGTCCGTACTGATTACAATCATAATTTCCTTCCGCTCAAAGCTTGATTTTTACTTCCTTGGCAACGCCGAGAATCCGCGCCTCGCCCGTTTCAAAGTCCTCCGTGCAAAGACGGATCGGCTCGTATTCCTCGTTTTCGGGGGTGAGCAAAATCGTCTTTTGCATGCGAGAGAAGCGCTTGACCGTCGCGCTGTCTCCCCCCACCAGACAGGCTACGATGTCGCCGTTCTCGGCGTACTGCTGCTTGTGAAAGAGCACGAGCGAGCCGTCAACCATGCCGATGTTCTTCATGCTGTCGCCCCGCACCTGCAGATAAAAATAATCCTCTGCGTCGGACACCTCGGCCTTTTCGTAACCGAGTAGCGTCTGGTCGGTAATGATGGGCGAGCCCGCACGAATCTCGCCAATGATGGGCACGCGTTGCTCCGCCACGGGGTACGCGGTGTCCTCGATCCCGAGCATATAGGCGAGCGACACGCCAAAATAATCCGCGATGCGCTTGAGCTTGTCGGCCTTGGGTGCGGAACGTCCGTTTTTCCAGTCGGTAAAGGTCGTGGCCGAAATACCCGTCGCCTTCGCGACGCGGTAAACGGTCGTTTCATGGGCCTTGAGAAGATTCTCAAAAATGTGATAATGCATGCTCCGCCCTCCTTTTTTTAAAAAAATATTTCGGATTTGCGAAATAAGGTATTGACAATAGTTCGGATTTCCGATATAATATAGATACGCAGTATTATTATAACTTAATTCTCCCCGTTTGTCAAGGACAAACGGTAAAAACTGCGATTTTTATGGGACACGAAAGGAGGAATGGCTCCGCTTACATGTGCGAATATTGTCACCAATACCGTTGTCCGCCCACCTGCCCCGCTTACGTCGGTGTCAGTCCCGAATACGGGAAACCGCTCGGCGTTTGTCGGCGGTGCGGCAGACACGTTTATCGGCACAAGTCCTTTTATCGGACGGCATCGGCGATCCTATGCCCCGTTTGCGCCGAGCACGCCGAGCATACATTCATACGGAAATACGAAGGAAGAAAGAACGAAAAAGGAGGAACCCTATGACCCTACCCTCGATTTCTGCGGAGGAGCTCCGCCAAATCGAAGACTATTTGAAAGGCTATCTGTTTTATCAGAAATTATTGCGGCTGGATCGCTATGAAAAGAAATATTTCCGCGTGTCCGAGTGGGAGATCGAATCTCCGGGAGAGCTTCCGCTCGCGCGTGCCAAAATGTTTGAGATCCGACATGCGATCATGGCGATTCCAAACTGCGAGGAAAAGCTGTTGCTGTACTATCATTATATCAAGGGCGAGCCCGTGGAACGGTGCGCCGAGCTGCTCGGCATCTCGCGAAGCTCGGCATTCCGCATGAAGAAACGAGCGCTCGTCCTTACGGCCGAGCATCTTGGGCACAATGAGCCCGAAGCGGCAAGGAGCAAGGAGGCGTAAGCTCATGAAAGTTTTCGCCCGCCTTTTTCAAAAGGCGGCGCAGTCGAGGGCGCGGAGCCCTCGTCGCGCTCCGCAGAGCGCGAAACACCCCTACACTCAAAAAAAGCGCAGGAGTGGGTGAATTTTCATCGCGTGCGATGAAAAGAGGGCGAACCCGACGGGTTCGCCCTAAAAATATCTTTGCTTGTCGAGATACGCATTCTTGTCATTTGACAAGAACGCTTGGCAAGAAACAAAGCAGGGGTTCCCCCTGCACCCCATACTCCCGACGGCCTTTTATGGCCGTCGGGGCTTTTTGCTTCTCGAAAAAGAGACGCCGCAGGGACAAACAACGTCCCTACGGCTGGTGGGTATATTACATCTTATCTTTTAATCCCAATATATAATCCGCGCTTACCTTATAATATTTGCACAACACGAGCAGATGACGAATCGGCATTTCATTCGCCCCTCTTTCGTAACGCGCATACATCGTTTGCGATGTACCCAATATATCGGCTATTTCCTGTTGCGTTTTATCGTGATCCTCACGAAGATCGCGAATCCTTTTTATATATGCCAACACAATATTTACCTCTTGTTTTTTACTAATTTGTAAATATTATAGCAAGTAAAAAAATTTACTATTGACTTTAGTAAATATTTGTATTAAAATAAGTATATCTTTTAAGAAAGGAGGACGGAATATGTCAAAATACATTTTGAACCTCAAGACGGGCACTATTCATAACGGTATTACACCCTGTGCGCAATGCAAAAAAGCACTCGAAGGAAACAAAAAATATTTTGAACTTTACGAGGATGCGGTAAACTTTTTTGAAGGGAAAACAGAAAAAGGGAAGCCGTGCGGCAAATGTCTAAAAGAAAAGGATAAATGAGGAGAAAAAATATGAAAAGAATAATTTGTACTATGTTAACATTGATGATGATTTTTGGATTGTTTTCATGTGATAATTCAAAAAAATCTACCACATCTACGACAAGCACTTCAAGTACGCCCACCGTTGAAACAACAAATCCAGAAAAAGAAAAAGAAGCGGAGTTTACCGCAGCAAGCTCCGCATACAAAAGTCTAATTTCAGTCAATGCAAGTTGTGAAATTATTATGGATTCAATTTATGGAGCTTGGTATTATACCATATATGAGGAAGACGATCACCTTTATTATGATTCTGCGCTTTCTGCCTTTTGTTCCAGAACCGGCTTAAAAAAAGATGCAGTATCCGCAGCAGTTGAAAAAGAACTCAATATCCTCCATGCCTCTGGGCTAGAAAAAAGCGATTATGCAAGGAATTCAATTCTTTCCGTCACCAGAACAGCAATTAACGTGGTTTTAGGAGTATATGAAGATGCTGGAATTTTGGAACTAATGGACAAGGATCTCGAGTCTGCAAAAGAAAGCATGAAATCCGTAACGGCAAAATATGATGATTATACGGGATATGCAACCTTAAAATCATACTATTCCGAAGTTTCAAGTTATTTTGAATTTTGTAAGAACCCTACTGGTTCTTTTAATCAGTTACAGACAACGATTGAAAATTACGAAAATAACTGTCGTAAATATAAAAGTGATTTAGGTTTTATATTTGATTAATCATCCGCTTATATAAACGCTCCCCGTCGATTCTTAGAACCGACGGGGAAGTTTTTTTATTTTCAAAAACCATCTCGCAAAAACACGGGAACTTTTTTCAAAAAGTTCCCATAAAAACATGCCACACAAGCTAACTCTCCTCCACCCGCAGAATAAGCACCGAGAGGTCGTCGGTCGAGCCCTCGGATTTTGCATACTGCACGATGAGGTCGGCCGTCTTTTCGATCCCGAGATTTTCCACGTTCCGCCGCAACAGATCAAATAGCCAAGGGCATTCCTCCCTGCCCTGCGTCACGCCGTCGCTGACCATCACGATCACGTCGCCCGCATGGATCTCAAAGCTGATCTTCTTCTGGTCGGGCTCCTTTAAAATACCGATCGGCAACGTCTTGGATCGAATCTTGAACAGACTTCCGTCACGAAATACGTAGGTCGGTGCGGCACCGCATTTATAGAACGACGCGCGGCCGCCGAGCAGATCGAGCGCCATCAGATCGACGGTCGCCGAGCATTCGTGCAGGCTCCCGCTCCCCTTGTTCCGCAAAAAGCCGTTCAGCATCTCCAGCGCGGTCTCACACCGATTCCCCGCACCAAGCATTTTTTGCAAAAAGAGTGCACAGATTCCCGAGGTCAGCGCCGCCTCGCGCCCGGCTCCCATACCGTCGCTGATAAAAGCGTATTGCGTGCTTCCCCGTCGAAATACGCCGATGCTGTCACCGCAATACTCCTCCTCGCCGTCCGCACGAAGCGTGCGGCGCGCAAAGGAAATTGACAAATTCTCGTGCTCGCCAAAGATAGCCTCATACGCGCCGTCCTCGCAGCGCTCGCTCGTCTCTACGCGCATGCGACAGCCGCTCACCTCGCCGATTGCCTCGGCAACCGCCTCACATTGCTTGTCCGAAAGCGCCGCGTCGCGGCTCCTCACCGCCACGCGCCGCCGCTCACTTCCCCACGCGAGCACGCCGATCATACCAAACCCAAGCGCCTCCAGACGATCGGCCAGACGCTCGGTCAGCGCCATGTCCGCGCTGTATTCCCCCTGCTCGGCCGTCATCGTCTCAGCAAGAATATCGGCCATCGAGGCATAATCGGCCGCGAAGATTTCGGTCTTGTCGCTTTCCAAAACGCGCGAGGCGTGCAGGCTCGCATTGTGATTGATCTCATCTAAAATATCGGGCAGACGCGTGCACCGTCCCGCAAGCGCGTCGCTCACATGCGATGCATCCACGCGCCCCTCACGGTGGAGCACCGAGGAAAGACGAGCGATCTCCGCATCGGTCTCGCGATAGCACGTCTCCCAACAGGCCTCCTTTCCCTGACAGCTTGCACACGAGGAATCAAAGGCGCTGTCACAAATACCGCGAAGCTCCTCGGCAGTCGGTCTCTGCATCGCATGCCCCATGGCCGCAAAGACCTCGGCCATCGCCGAAAAGCTCTCGCAAACCGTCTTGACCCGTCCCGCCGTATCGGCAAGGCGCACACCGTCCAGTGCGGACGCGGGCATGGCCTCACATCGGATCGCTTCCTCCGTTGTCTCCGCCGCGTCCTCCGTTGCGTCGGTGGCCGTAGCGTCCGCAGGCTTTTCACTTAAAAACAGTTTATCGACCACGGCAAACAGCACGGTCGCCGTCAAAATGGCGGGCAAAATGCCCGAAAGTGCGCCGAGACCGCGCACGTAGAGCGCCCACGCGCTTCCGACGACCACGGTCGTCAGCGTGGCGAGCGTAACCGATACGGGCAAAAGCAGGCCGCCGCAAAGCGCGCCAAAGGCAAAGAGTGGCGCCAGCACGGGCATGTAAGCAAGTCCGCAGAGCGCTCCTGTCAGCACGCCCTTGACGATCCCCTCGCGCTTCGTCATATACAGCGTCATCACCATCGCACCGAAGGCCGAAACCGAAACGTAGGCAACGCGCAGATCCCGCGCAGCGTAAACGAGCGCGCAGGCGAGTGCAAGCAGCCCCACCGTCCGCACGTAGGGACGGGACGCATCGACCGTTCGGTTCACGCCCGCAAACAGAAGTGTGGCCGTCGGCGCAACGATCATGGCGAGCAGTGCGCCATACAGATCGTAGTACAAAAATCCGCCCTCGATCAGCCGATACACCCCGACCAGAAAGGCGGCGATACAGGCCGTCGTCATACGCAGGCCGAGCTGCTCGGAAAAGAGTGCCGAGGCTAGCTCACCGAGGGTATGCTCGCGCGGCGCGCCGCCGCTCTCCCACGGCTTGTCCAGCGTCACGCGCACGACAACACGGATCAAAAGCGCCGCGACGTAAGACAGAATGCGTACGGCGGGATTCGGCAGACCGATCGCCGAGAGACAAAGCCCTATCAGAATATACGGCACGTGCCGTTCGGCCGCGCAGAGCCACGCAACCCCGAGCGGATACGCACCGAAGGGCAAGGCGCACGTACCGAGCAGGTATCCCCACAGCGCGTACAAAGCGCCAAAAAGAAGATGGCGCAAAATGGCCGCCGTGTCGCGCATACGACTCTTTTTCTCTGTGGCGGTCCCCATCGGTACCGCATCTTCCACTCCCTCGGCAGTCTTTGGGATCACGTCTGCCTCGCTTCGATTGTTATCCATCAGATTCTTCCTTCCCTTTCTCCGTCCTCGCGCGGCCGATCGGCCGCCGCTGTGCCTTTCATTGTAGCAGACGGCGGGCGCGGGGGTTGTCGAAATGGCGTACGCTCACCGTGCCGCGGTAAAAAAAGTGCTCGACATGACTCGTGCCCTGCCGTCACGCTGTGGCAAAAGCCAAAATTTCCCCTTTCTCGGAAATAAAAACGGGCACGACGAAGCAAGATCGTGCCCGAAATCGGTCGAAGACTTTTTGGAAAAGGAAAAGTCGGATCTGCATACCGATCCGACTTTATTGTAGCACAAGCGTGCGATCTTGTCAATGCTTTTTACAGCTTCGAATAGCCGAAGGAATTGACGAGCGCGTCGATCTTTTTGCCCTCGCGGCACATCGGGCACTCGTGCGAGGGGTAGCTGGCGTAGCCGTCGAGATCCTTCGGGTCAAAGACCGAGTGAACGGGATAGCCCGCGCATTCGTCCATCGTGGCAAAGATGGCGCAAACGCCCGCCACGTGGCCGTTATAATACTTCACCGCTTCGATCGCCGCGCGTGCCGTATAGCCCGTCGCCACCGATGCGGCAAGGATCAGCACGTTCTTCCCCTCGATCATCGGAACGAGATTGTCGCGGAAAATCAGCTGGCTTCCCGAGGTATGCTCGGGCGTGACGACGTAGATCGTCTGGTGCGCGTTGAGGTTGACGTAGCCGCCCTTGGTCAGCTCGGACGCAAGGCAGGTGCCGATGACCTCCGTGCCGTCCAGGCACAGAATGGTATCCACCACCGTGCTCTGCGAATAATAGGAAACGAGCTCGCGCGCGATGGCCGAGGCCTCGGAGAGTCTCGATTTCTGTGCCGCCACGTCGATGTAATAGTTCAGGTGGCTATGGCTCGTGGCAAAGTGACCGCGCGAGACGCGCAGGTAGAGATTTTTACGCTTGGTCTTGATCTTGTAGCTTTGTTCGGTTGGCATAACGTGTCCTCCTTAAAATCAGGCTTTTTTTCCACCGCTCGATTCGCGCGGGATATATTTGGCTGACAATACAACGTCCTTGTTGGACGAATAATAGCGATCCTCAATTTTTTTCATCATGAGCTCCACCGTCATGCGGCAGGACTCCTCGATCGGCGTTTGAATAGAAGAAAGCGACGGCGAAAGATAGGATGCGCGCGGAATGTCGTCATAGCCGATCACCGCCACGTCCTCAGGGACGCGTAAGCCCTCCTCGTACAGAACGCGAAGAATGCCGAGCGCGATATAATCGTATGCGGCAACAATGGCCGTCGGTCGATCCCCCTCGCAGAGCCATTCGCGCATCGCGCGAGCACCGGCCGCCTCAAAGCGGGCATCGACGGTCTTACAATATTTTTGATAGACGACAAGCCCGACCTCGCGCATCACGTCGCAGAAATCGCGCTGGCGGCCCTTGGTCAGCGACTCGCCGACAAAGCCGATGCGCTCGTGCCCCTGACGCTTCAGGTCGAGAATGGCCTCGCGCAAGGCGGGACGGTGATCCACCCGTACTGCGTCCACGTCAAGCGCCCCCGTGCTCTGCGTATAGCAGACAGTCGGGATCAGCAAAACACCGGGATCGACCGCGCGCAGGCGCGACGAAAAGAGAATGACGCCGTCGACCTTCGCATAAGCCGTATAGTAGGCATACATTTCCTCCAGCTTTTCGGGGGAAAAATCATTGATCGAGAGCAGCATGATGCCGCCACGCGCCTCGATCTCCTTTTTGAACTGCGTCACAACCGCGTTATAATAATCGCTGTTGATCTCGGGGCAGATCACGGCGATCACGGGCTTGGAAAAGCGGTTTTTGTCATACTTTTCAAAAACACCGTGCTCGCGCGCCACGGCAAAGATCCGCTCGCGCGTGACCTCGCTGACCTCGTGAGAGCCCGAAAAGGCCTTGGAGACCGTAGACGGCGAAACGCCGGCAAGCTCTGCCAGGTTTTTTATTTTCATCGTCAAGCCCCCTTCCCTGCTACCATCATATCACACTTTTGACAAAAAGTCAAGCGCGCCACATCGCGCGGACCTGATCGCGGAAGCGACCGGTCGGACGAATGGCCAAAAGAATACAGAGAATGGCAATCACGAGCATCACGATCCATGCCACAATGACCGCACCCCAGCCGAGATGATCGGCAAGTGCGAGCGATCCGTAATTGGCAATGACGACACCGAAGCTCGCCCCCGCGTTAATGAGGCCGGCGGCCGTTCCGTTCTTTCCGTACGGCACGAAATAAATGTTATAATACTGGATCAGAAGCGTACACGCACTCAAGGCAACGAGAATGATGCAAAGTGCGGGGATCGCAAGCCAGAGCGAAATGCGGCCGACGAACAAAAGAAGCACCGAAAGCGGCAGACAGCCAAGGAAAAACCACAACGTTCCCTTGATCTCGCGGTGAATGTACTTAGGATAGAGCACCGTGCGGACAAGCAGCGTGCCGAGCATGCCCGAAAGAATGATAAAGGTCTGAAGCAGATTGCCGATCCTCGGCGTAACCGAGTCATAGCTCTCCATCAGCAGCGTAGGCGAAAGTGTTTGAATTCCCTGCGTGATCACCATGCGGAGCGCCGAGATCACAAGCACGAGGAACAGGCCACTCATGGCAAACAGCTTCACCGTTGAGGTTGCGGGCGCGCCCACAGGCACGGTCGTGTCGGGAACGGGAGCCGGCTTTTCGATGACGTCGGGCTTCATATAGGGGCTCAAGACACGCGAAACCGCCAAAAGTCCAACGGCGAGCAGAAGCAGCACGACCGACGAGATGGCGAAATTCCAATTCCACGCAGGAATGAAGGCTGCGATCACGTAGCCGAGCAGCAGCCCCACCGCACTCGAAAAGGAGATGAGAAAGACCATCTGCGAGCGGTCGGAGCGCACGAGCTGCGAGGAAATGATCTTGAACACGGCCGGCCAGAGCGCAAACTGCGAGGCGGCGTTGAGTGCCCAAGCGATGAGCATCACGTAAAAATTGTGATTAAAAAAGATGACCGCATTGGCCACCGCGCCGCCGAGAAGCCCGACCGTGATCAGACGCTCGGGATTATAGCGGTCGGCCACGATGCCGCCGACGATCTGCAACGGCGCATACACGAGATAAAACGTGCCCGAGATGACCCCCGTCTGCGATTTGGTCAGCACTCCCTCCGACACAATGTCAGCCAGCGCCGCGCCAAAGCAGTTTTTGGTCATGTAAACGAGCGCGTACAGTAAAAATAAAAACGCGAAAAACAAGCGACTCTTTCGCTTGTTTTCCAGATGAATATGCGTATCCTTAAAAGCGTTCATAGGTATCCTTCAAGGGAAGGCCGCCGTCATACGGCGGCCTTCCCCATTTGATGTTTAATTAGCGAATGACGTGGATGCCGAGCATATCGCACAGGTTCTCCATGCGGGCGGTGTTGTCGCCGTAGGAGATGATGTAGTGCTGACACATCACGTTGTCGGCAAAGCGCTCGACGTCGGGCAGAAGGATCTCCAGACCCGGTAGCTGGGGTGCGGGCTGCGTCCAGCCTGCCTCCTCCCACTTGCGGGGCGTGATGCCCTCGCCGACGACCATATGCATGTAGTACTCGCCGTCGTCGTAGGTCAGGCGGCACATCGTAACGGTGCCGGGCTTGACGCGGCTGACGTTGAGAATCCCCTCGGAGAGCTCGCCGAAGGCGGCGGGCATGACCGTGACCTGTCCGTCCACGACCTCTGCGGGCACGTAGTCGGGCACACCGGCAAGCACGCGATCCTCAAAGAACTCGTAAAACTCGAGGTAGAAGGCACACTGTCCCGTCAGGTACTTGACCATCAGCTGGGTCACGTTGCCGAGCGAATCGTTCTCGGGAACGGTGCAAAGACCGGCCTCGTCGGCCAGCAGCATAAAGATGGGTGCCGGCGGGAAGCCAAGCAGCTTCTTCATGCCATCGACGTCCTTGAGCGAGATCGCCTCGTAGCCGCGCTCGTCGCAGATCGACTTGACGGCGAGATAGTAGCCGGCGGCCTTCCTCATGCTCTCGGGGTTGGCGGCCTTCATAAACGTCCACTTGGACATGTAGTTGTCAATAACCGCCTGTACGTCCTTCGGATCGAGCGCCTGATAGCGCTGCTCGATCTCAAGCATCTCAAAGGTCTCGATCTCGGGGCCGACCACGCGCTTGAGCGAGCCGCCGTCGTACAGCGTGCCGTAGAGGTTCATATCGCGGTAGCCTGCCATGCCGACGCGCGCGTGGCGCAGACGGGCGGCGGCCGTTGCGGCCGCGGCATAGTCGTAAACCTTTTTACTTCTCGAGGGCAGACCTACGATATCGTATACGTAGGTGAAATCGTAACCAAGGTCGAAGAAGGTTTTTCTCAAGGCACTCGTGCCTGCCTGATCGGCAGTCGTAACCAGACGGTCGCCCTCAACCCAGCCGCAAAGACCCCAAAGAACCATCGGCTTGTTGCGGAAATGCTCGGTAACCTTGACCACGGCATGCGTGGGGATCCAGCCCGCAATGCAGAGAACGAGCACGTCAAAGCTCTGATTTTCGAGCGCCGCGACGGCCTTTTTGATATCCTTTTCCTCGTAATCGTCGGAAATCGGGTAGACGCTGATGAGGTCCATGCCTTCTTTTTTGAGCGACGCCTCGGCCGCCTCACACTTACGGACAATAATGTCCACGGGGGTATTGACCTCGCCAAATCCTACGAATGCTGCTTTTACCATCGTGTATTTCTCCTTGTTATGAAAAGTAATGAATCCATCATTCTTATTTTATTGTATCATATTGTCAGAAAAAATCAAGTATGGGGCGGGCGAAACTTTTTCGTTGAGTGCTCAACAAATATCTCTCTCGTAGATATGAAAGAGGGACGTCCCTGCCCCGCCCATATTTTTGGGGAGACGAGGACGTCCCAAAGCTTTTTGCCAAATCAGCAAATGGGAAGATAGGTGACGTTTCCTGCGGTGTCGGTCACGATGAGACAAACAGTATACGAATAACTGTCAACCCGCTCGATACCCGCAAGCGCAAGCTGCACCGATTCGGTCGAGAAGGAGAGCCTTCCCGCGCCGTCATCGATCACGGTAATACCCGTCAGCGTCTGGGTGATCGGAATATATTCCTCATTCACGACCAGATAGCCCTGAGCATCCATCGTATAAACGACGAAGGAACAGGTGGCGTCCATCGTGCTCGCGCTCGTATTCGTGCGATTGCGGTACTGCACGGTAAACGTGCCGTCCTGCTCACCCTCTGCCATCACGTCTACGTTGGCGTACATCGCCGAATCCTTGGAGCAAGCACCGCAGATGTCGCAGCGGTAATAGGCAAGCTGATAGTTGTCGGCCGTGGTATCGATCCACCACGACGATCCGTAATAATGTCCGTATGCCTCCTCGAAATAGAGATATTCCTCCCGTCCGCAGACCGTGCACGTTTGCTTCTCATAGCCGTCCTGCAGGCAGGTTTTATATTGATACTCCGTTCCGTCAAAGGTACAGATGAGGCTCTCGTTTCTCGAATAACTGCCCTGGTGATTGGTAAAGATTTGAATGACGGTACAGCCCTTTTCTTGACCGAACTCGTAGGTATAGACCGTCTGATACCAGCGCACGATCTCACCCGTTTGCAGGTCGTAATATTCCGAGCGATCTATCGTCGGGCGGATCTCTCCGCCGATCAGCTTCCAGGTATACAGCACGACCGAGCGCTCCTGTCTGCCGTAATCCTTCTCTGCCGTATATTGGCGAATGCTGTTGCCATTCCGATCCTTGACCGTGATATGCAAATAGCCGCAGTCCTCGGCACGGCAGGTCTCGGTCACCGTCACATTGCCGTGCGAGTCGGTCACCGTCGTCTCGATCGTATCGTGGATCATACGGTAGCCCGCATACAGCGTGCTTTCGTGTCCGCAGACATCGCAAACGTTTTTCTTATAAACGTAATAACGGCAGGGATCGGTGGTTGCCTCGGGATTGTTCTCGTTGGTCTGCTGGGTTACGCTGTAATGGTAGGCCTCGTCCCGTTGCAGGCATACGACCGTTTTTTCACACGAGGTGAAATCGGTTGTGCTCTCACAGTCGAGCCACAGATACTTGGTCACGGTATAACGGCAATTTTCTCTGTCCTCTACCGTTTCGGTCTTCGTGGCATAAATGTATCCGCAGTCGGTACAGGTATAGACCGTCGCACCGTTCACGGTCGTGCTCGTGAATTGGCAATCACCCGTGTAAAGCGAATACTCTGTCTTTCCGCAGGGACACGTCTTGATGTGAACGCGTACGCCGTAATAGGTTGCAGAGCAATTCTCATCACGATATTCATAAAGCTCATCGAGAAACCAGAAGTGCGAGGAGGAGGTGTTAACGGCATCGGTATACGTGCGGATCACCTCGTTACAGAGCTTGCAGGTCTCGGTCACGGCAATGCCGTAATAAAACTCTCTGTTTTCGTCAAAGCAGCTCTCGTAGCAGGTCTTGGTAGGATCGGCGATCGTCGCCGTAGTAAGGATCGCATGAGAATCGTACTCGGCAAGCACATAGGTATAGGTCTGCTGTGCGTTGCCCGTAGTCTCGTCGTAGCCGATCCTGATCTGAACGGAATAGACGTTATGACAGCCGTTTACGTCGAGGATCTCCTTGAATTGAATGTTGAAGACGGGCCCCTCTACGGGCATTTGCAGCACGGGATCCCACAACATTTCGGCCTGTGAGGACACGAGGAGCTCACGGCAGGCCGCCGCATTGTTTGGACGGCTATGCTCCGAGAAGGAATCCGAAACCATAAAGAGCTCACCGCCATACTGCGAGGTACCGCCGCTCATCCAGATCTCGCGCTTGTGCTCGCCACACAGACAGCCGTTCGTCAGGGTAATGACGGGTTCGTCCATGTAGGAGATGCCCGCCGCCGTCAGGTAGGTGCCAAGCGGGATCGTGCTCTGCGAGGCGGAGGGATCGTCGTCCTCCGAATAACCGTACTTGTCGGGCGAAACGTGCTCACCTCTAACCGTTTCGGCTTCGGTGTGGTTGCAGTTATAGCATTTCTTCGTCACGACTACACCGTCGGTGCACTTGGTAGCACCCATAGCAAGCGCCACGGAATCAACATAAAGGCTGTGACTGCCGTAGGCGGTCACCGTCTCCCGCTTTTCCGCAGTACAGCCGCTTGCCGAGCATCGGGAAACGGTACAGCCGTCCGTCAAGCAGGTAGCCGCTACGCTCGATTCGGAATCGTACACGTAGGTGTGCGGTGCATAGACGGTCACGACGTTGGTATGCGAACAGCCTGTACGCGTACACGTGTAGGTCGTAACACCGGCAACCGTACAGGTCGGCGTCGTTCCCGTTCCTGCGTCGTAGGCGTGGCCAAGCGCATACACGACGTCGTCGATGCGGCTGTCACCGCAACGCTGACAGTGGTACTCGGTATAGCCGCGCTCGGTACAGGTGGGAGCAACGGTCGTTTCTTGATCGTTGTGTCCGTAGAGCTCGCAGGCGTTTTCGCTGGGAGCAACACCGGGCAGATAGGTCGAGAAGTGCGAGGCCTCGAAGGTCAAAAAGCCCTCTGTCTCCACCTCGTAATAGGTGGCACGGTAGAAGCGGAGGTCGCCGTTCTCGGCGACGTACCAGATTGCCACGCAGTCGGCGTCCACGCCGCTCGGCAGCTGATACGGAATGGTAATGGTAATGACACCCTCTCCGAAGCGCGAAATCGGCGTACCGTTCTGGGAGAGCGTAAAGTCGTAGATCGGCGTGGTCGTAGTGATCTGTCCGCGCAAGCCCTCGGGCAACGAGGCGATCAGCGAGTCACGGTCGGTAACGGGGCTTGCACTTACGCTGACCTCCTGCGAGTCGTCAAGGAGCGCGAGCGTGTCGCTGTCGAGTCGGAGCGAAACACCGCCGAGCACGAGCTCGTTATCCGAAAGATCGCTCGTGTTGACCGATTGCGTAGAGCCGGCGTAGATCAGCGCCGTCTTGGTCGCCAGACAGCCCTGCGTCTCGCAGGAGTATGTCGTTACGCTACCCTGCACCGTGCCCGCGTCCCAATGATGGGCAGTCGGTGTCGCAGGGATCGACACGGTGGCAACCGTCGGTGTCGCACCGCAGGCACACGCATAGCTCTTGCTTCCGGCGCTCTGGCAGGTCGGGTATGCGGTGACGGTCGCTACAAAGCTGTGACGTACCGTTTCCACGTTCTTGGTCTGGGTCTCGCCGCAAACGAAGCAATCGCCGCCGTAGACTTGGTCGTAAGTACAAGCCGCGCCGCTCTTCGGCGTCTCGCTGACGAAATTCCAGATCTCTACGCTATGCCCCGTCGCAGCCGTTACGTCCTCCAGCTTCTTGGCGTTGCAAATGCATTCGTATTCCTTGCCGCCCTGCGTGTCACAGTCGGCCAGAAGCGTACGCTTAAATTGGAAATCATGGGCGAGCGCCTCGACCACCGCACCGCAGCACTTGTGCTTTTTTACGTGCTTGTCGTCGTTGAGCGGATCGGGCTCATAGATAAATTCCGTGCTCGTGTGACCGGGGGCGATCTGGGTTTCGTTTTGCGTCAGCTGTTGGGTCAACGCTTCATCCGAAAAATAGGTATTACAGCCTTCGCAGTACCAATACGCAATGTTGCCGGTCGTGGTACAGTCAGCCGCCTTGGCCGCCGTGTAGGTCGCCTCATGCGTATGCCCCGCCTGCGGCACGCGATGGGTCGTCTGACACAGCGTGCACGTGTAAACGGTCACCGTACCGTCCACCGTTCCGTCGTCCCATGCGTGATCCTCAGTCAGGATCAGCGCACCGCAGCAGGCGTGAAGCTTATCATGCTTGCTCACGTCGGTCTTGTTTTTCTGATATTCGGTCTCCTCGCTCGTGTGCAGAGAAGCGTTCTTGGAGTCCGCCACCTCGCGCGTGTGCGTCTTGTCGCAACGGGCGCAGGTCGCCGTCTCGGTCATGTTTGCCTGACAGGTCGCATTGTTGTCGGGCGTGTACGTGACAAAGCTGTGAGAGAGTGCCGCGACCGTCTCGGCCTCGGTCTCCGAGCAGGTAGCGCACGTACGCGTGCGCGTGCCTGCCGTCTCGCACTTGGACTCGACCGTCACGCTCCACGCACCCCAGGCATGCATGCACGCCGCGGAGGCGTTGTCGGATGTGGGGGCGGAATCGGACACGGGGTCGTGTGTCGAGCCACTCTCATCGTCACACGACACCATGCCAAGCACACATAGGCTCAAAAGCAAAATCAAGGTAATGCCAAGTAAAATTCGTCTTGAGATTCTCATACTAAAATCCTTCTTTCTTGCACGGTAAAGTCTTTAAAATTTATCGTATCCAACGGGAGATCCCGTGTCAACGTTCAACGGAGTTCAGTAAAGCGTCACGTCGGCCTTGCCGTCCGTACCGTAGGCGATGCGGTCGCCCGTCGCATTCAGGCTGTCCTGAAACGCGAGGAATGCCTCAGCCGACGGGAACATCGGCTCAAAGTCCGCAAGGATCTGCTTAGCACGCGAGGCACCGTTCTCGAGAAGCAACGAGAGCATGGCCACCTGCCATTTGGCACTCTTGACGCAAGCGCGCTCGGGATCGTCGATCCCGTAGTCGTTGCCGTGGGAGCGTCCGCGAGAGCCGCCCGCATAGGGGTGCACAACCGGCATAATGCACGAAAGGTCACCCATATCGGTACTGCCCGAGGAATATGCGTCGTTGACGAAAAACTCCTCCTCGGGAATGACCGCGGCAGCCGCGTCCTTGGCGAGTGCGAGCATGCCCGCATCGTTCACGAGAGGCGCGTAACCGGGAATATCGGTAATATCCACGTTGGTATCCAGCGAAAGCGCCGCGCCGACAAGCGCCTGATTGACCCGACGGTTTGCGTCCACGATCGCGTCGTAGGAAAGGCCGCGCACATAGCTCTCCATGCGCACCGTCTCGGGAATGGCGTTGACCATGTCGCCACCGTGCGTCACGATAGGATGGACACGAATCTGATCGCTGTCACGGAAGGTCTCGCGAATGGCGTTGATCGCGTTGAGTCCGCAATTCGCCGCATACAGCGCGTTGCGGCCGTTCCAGGGTGCGCCGCCCGCATGTGCGGCTACTCCCTTGTAGGTGATGCGCTTGGCGATACAGCCGACCGAGCCCAGGTTGGAGGCAAACGAGCTCGACGTGTGCACCATCAGCGCCATGTCGACGCCGTCAAACAGACCACGCGATAAAAATTCGCTCTTGCCCCCGAAATAGCGGATCTTGCCCTCGACCTTAAGCCGGCTGCGATATTCAATCTCGAGCAGCTCCTCGGCGGGAACGGCACACAAACGAATGCGACCGCACAGCGGCGCGAGCACGGCGGGATCGGTCAGAGCCGCCGCCACGCCGAGCAGGGCGGCACACTGCGCGTGATGGCCGCAAGAATGCGCCGCACCCGTGACGGGGTCGGCCTCGGGGTGTGACGGACAAATGATCGAGTCGAGCTCACCGAGCACGAGCACCTCGGGCCCCTCTCGACCCGTGTCGATCACGGTACAAAAGCCCGTCAGGCCCTCGGGCTTGATGAGGTCATAGCCGAGGGCTCGAAATTGCTCCTCGAGATACGCGGAGGTCTTGACCTCACGGTAACCCGTCTCGGGGTGTGCCCAGATATAGTCGTGGGCGGCAAGGATCCGAGCACGATGCGCCTCTACAGCGCGAGAGATGCGTTCCTTCATCAAAACATTCCTTTCTTTCGACAAAAATACACGTCATGCAGGCCTCCAAGCGCCACGCGCCGCGAAAAGGCCTTCTCTATCATTATACCACAAAGCGCACGGCTTTTCAACGAAATGAGAAAAAATATTTCTCGGGAGCCCGAACAGGTGCGGGCTTTGTGAAAAAACGCCAAAGGATATAGGGACAATATGGTAAAAACAGAGAAATCACAAATCCATTCTTGACAATCACTTGACCGTGTGTTATGATTATGGTGTGATGTTGGCCGACATACACCCGTTATGAAGGAGAACCTAGTTATGAAACACGAATCATTCAGAAAAGCGATCCAATGGCTTGGCCTGATCGCGCTCATGCATGCCATTGCGATGGCATTTTATGTGTGCATCATGTCCGCGCAAATCCTACAGATGACGAACGACGCGCCACTACGCGCTAAAATGGCTCTTCTTGGGTTCAATGCTGTCTTTGATATCCTGTTCCTCTGCTATCGCTCGAAGGTCGATACCTCGTACATTGATTACCGCAAAGCCATGAAGGACGACGTCAAGGCAGGCACGTTCAGCCTGAAAAGCCATTTTGACGTCAAGGAGCACGCCATCAGAATCGGTATCTTTGCGGCCTTTCAGCTTCCCTTTGTCATCATCTTCGCGCTCACCAAGGATCTGTTCCTCTATGTCCCCATTTTCTTTTCGAAATTTTACATCATGGACGCGGGCTTCTACCTGGCAACCGGCTCTGCCCTGCTCGGCTTTCTTTTGAACACGCTGCTGTTCGGCGCGATCTACACCGTCATCAAGCTCTTGTTCATTCTCCTTACGAAAAGAAATATGGAAAAGAAACTTTGCGCCTGATTTCTGTTGTGCGGTTATGCTATGACAATCACCACCCTTGACAGCCCTTTCCATCCATGCTATAATGAAGCAAGCTACACGGAGGTATCTCATGAAATACGTAATTTATACCGTCCTTGGCGTGATCGCGCTGATGATGTTTTTGCCTGCGCGCGGAAGCACAGAGATTCGTAATCTTCCGCTTATGATTGCTCTGCTGTGCATGCTTGCCGCCATCATCGTTTGGCGCTTGCTGAAATATGCGCATCTGATGGCGAAAACAAAGAAAAGCCTCAAAAACAAGAAATTCAGGAATATCCGCTGCGAGTTTAACCCCTTTTCGGCACGCTTGCACGGGCATTACAGCCTGACGTTTGACCGTGGAAATGACACGGTTCAAATGATCTTTTTAAGAAGGAAAAGAAAATATCCGCATTATCATTTTCATAACGACAATCAGATTGAATTTTATAAAACTACGCTCACGGTCGTCTCAAAGCAAGTGGTTGCGCAGGTTTCTCACGCGATGACAACAAAACGGATCGGGCGTCGCCATATCGCATGGAATAAGGCAGCCACGGTTCGTATCGTGCTCTTTGATCAGCTTCCGGCACAGGTGTCCGATGCGATGAAAAAGGGCGAGGTCGGGGTTGGTGAGCATATGAAAAGCGTGAATGCCTACCTGTTGAATTGGAAGGCATTTGAAAAGTATATGGCAAATACGAAATAAAGCAACATAGGACGCCAAGACCGCTTACGATGAGCCTCCCTTGTGTAAAGGGAGGTGGCAGCCGCTTGTCGGCTGACGGAGGG
>CAYULZ010000015.1:0-19335 GCA_964445865.1 uncultured Lachnospiraceae bacterium
ATTACTGGCCCAATACCGAGATTCCTGCAGATTTCCTTAAGGATATCTATGGAATTTCCGAGGACATGTATGAGGAATACTACGCAGAGATGCCCATGATCAGCACCAATGTTGACACAGTTATTATCGTGAAGGCAAAGGAAGACCAGGTGGCAGCAGTAGAAGAAGCTCTTAATGCTTATCGTGAGACAATGGTGAACGACACCATGCAGTATCCTATGAACGTAGGCAAGATTCAGGCATCCCGCATTGAGACCTTTGGACAGTATGTGTGCTTCGTTCAGCTTGGTGCAGACACTATGGCAGCAGCTGAGACAGGTGACGATGCAGTTATCGAACAGTGCCAGCAGGTAAATGAATTAGCGCTTGAGGTTATTCAGAATACATTAGCTAAAAACATGTAATCTTGGACAGAGATTCGGACAGTATTTCATACAAATAAGAATGTTAAGTGCCATTGGTGTCTGCCGGTGGCACTTTTGTATGGAAATAATCAAGTACTTGGATTATAATAAGTCGTGTATGAAAGTTTCCGCACAGGCACGCTCTCGCTCTGTGCAAAACGTAGCGGTCACTAAGATTTTTTCTGCGGAAGTAATCCTTGAAAAAATCAAGTGCCGACGTTTCGCAAAGGCCTGTTTCAGGAACACTTTAATACACGACTTATTATAAGCGAAGGTACTTGTAATGAACATAATAGAACGCAAGCAGTTGAAAAATTCCATAGAGCGAATTCTTCATGTGCCGGGGAATTATCAGGGGGGCATACTTGAGATGGCTGTGGTGATTGATATGAGTATGTCAAAAGAAGCGGTAACTGAGCGTACCAAAGAATTGGTAAATACGCTTAAAACTCACAGTGACGTGTTTCGCAATGTGCGGCTTAACACCATTCTCTGGAAAGGCGATGAAGAATTTATCAAAGAAGTAACACCTCTTGCAATGCTTCAGATGGGAAGATTTTTTGAGGATTATGAGAGTGTTCCTGTAAGGAAAAACTGGGACGGCCTTTTAGCTACTCTCAAGAAATTTTACGCCCGTTCGAAGCTGATTATTGTGTTGACTGAGAATGACGCAATACAGCTTGAGTCTGAAACAGGTATGCTTATTCCTGTAGAAAACAAGGTAGAAGCCAAGGAAAATATGCAACCATTTTTACACAAGAAGATGCTGGTGGTGCAGTATGAATCTGCAAAAGCAGCTGACATTATAGAATTGGAAAATGAAGTGGCAGACCTTGATAAGATAACAGTTAAGTCCGGTACTGAAATATTAATGAGTCTGATAAGATAGGAGATACAGTGAAAGCAGTTGTTTTTGACATGGACGGCATACTTTTTGACACAGAGCGTCTCTGCATGGAGGTCTGGAAAGAGTTTGCAGATGAGATGGGAATTGAGAATATAGAAAAAGCTTTGATTGGTTGTATTGGTCTTAACCGTACTGATACAAGACTTTTCCTTGAGAATTTCTATGGAAAAGATTTTCCCTATGATGAACTGCGGCAGACTACGTCTGAACGTATGGCTAAGAGAATGGAAAAAGAGATTCCCATGCTTCCCGGGGTAAGGGAATTGTTGGATTATCTTGTACAGAGGAAAGTGCCAATAGGACTGGCATCCTCCTCACGAAGTGAAGTTATTAAAAGTCATATCACCCGCGCGGGTCTGACTGATTACTTTCAAGTAGTGGTAGGCGGTGACATGATTGAGCATAGTAAGCCTTTGCCGGATATTTACCTGATAGCCTGTGAGAAATTAGGTGTGGCGCCGGAGGAGGCTTACGCAATTGAAGATTCACCCAACGGAATTCGTTCCGCATATAGTGCCGGCATGAAAGCAATTATGGTGCCTGACATGATAAAGCCTACAGAAGAAATGGAGCAGAAAGCCACCGTGATACTTCCGTCACTCTTTGCGGTGAGAGAATGGTTTGAGGAGAATGAGAAGTAGAATAAAAAGAGTTCGCACAGCGAACTCTTTTCTATTTCTCTCTAACAGCATCCTCAATCAATCCCACAATAGTATTAATAGCATCGGACTGATTGCTCTTGCTCATGGCGTCAATATAGGTCTGTTTGGTGAAGTACAGCTCCTGAATCTTCTCAGCCAATAGTTGCTCTGATAAGTCATCCTCATCAATTACAATACTGAATCCCTGAGCTTCAAAGGACTTAGCGTTAAGCAACTGGTCTCCGCGACTGCTTGAAGAGGGGAGAGGAATCAGAATGTTGGGCTTATTCAGTGCCAGAAGCTCACAAATAGCGTTAGCGCCGGCTCTTGACACTACGATGTCAGCCATTGCAAAGATATCCTTAAGCTCTGATTTAAGATACTCAAACTGCTTATAGCCCGGCTGCTTAAGGAGCATATTATCAACCTTATCCTTACCACACAGATGTACAATCTGGAAATCTTCCAAGAGCAAAGGAAGGGCGGCACGCACAAAACGGTTAACGTTAAGGGAGCCAAGGCTTCCGCCGATTACCATTATGACAGGTTTGTCGGTGCTAAATCCACAAAGAGCGCGCCCTGTTTCGCCATTACCCTTTGCCAGTTCCTCGCGGAAAGGTGAGCCTGTAAGTACAGCCTTGTCTGCGTTGATGATGATTACGAACTCACCGCAATCCACGTGGGGGGTGAACTCGGGACGGTGCTTACCGCGAAGAATGGTAGCGGCGGCGGCTGCGACACGGCCCATGGGCTTGCCTGCGGCATCCAGAACATACCACTTGCGCTCAACCGTTTCTGCTTTTGCCATGTAGGTTGACATTGCAAATTCCTCCAAAAAATTTAGTAATATTTTTTCATGCTTGCATATTATATCATGCCTTTGCCTACTTGTCAATACCTTTTTTGAAAAAAGTTTGAAAAATTTAATTTAGACCGCCCATACCTCTCGTTTTCTCGCAAAATCGTGCCATTTCCTCGCAAATCCTATTTCGCCGTTTCATTTTTTATTTTCCCTGCTCCGTCATAACCGCGGGCGCGCGGGCATACAGTATAGCAAAACGAAAAACACGGAGGTCAAACAACGATGAGCAACTGTTATTATCCCGAGGGCTATCGGATCGGCGAGGCCGACAACCGCGAATATCTTTCGTCCTTTGCGAGCCTTGAGCGCGCCATGCACGAGGGGAAGATTCTCGAATCGACCGTCCTTCTCTGCGACAGCGCGATGCGCCTGCACGTCGATTTATACGGTATCGAGGGCATCCTGGAACGCGGCGAGACGATGTTTTGCCGCACGGGTGAGGAAATCAAGGACATTGCCGTCATCACGCGAGTCGGAAAGCCCGTCTGCTTCAAGATTGTACGCTTCGAATATGAAAATGGCCGTCCGATCGCAATCCTTTCGCGCCGCGCGGCGCAGGAGGAATGCATTCGTAGGTATCTCGGCGATCTGATCCCCGGGGATATTATTCCCGCGCGGGTGACGCATCTTGAGGGCTTCGGTGCCTTCGTCGACATTGGGTGTGGTGTGGCTTCTCTGTTATCGGTCGATGGCATGTCGGTCTCGCGCATCTCGCACCCCTCCGACCGTCTGCGCGTCGGCGACCGCATCTGGACGGTTGTCAAATCGATTGACCGCCGTCTCGGTCGCATCTTCGTGAGCATGCGCGAGCTTCTCGGCACATGGGAGGAAAACGCGAGCGGCTTTGAGATCGGGCAGACCGTAGCGGGAATCGTGCGAAGCATCGAGAGCTATGGCGTGTTCGTCGAGCTTGCCCCCAATCTGGCAGGTCTTGCCGAGCTTCGTGAGGGCACGCGCGATCGCGAGATCGCGACCGTGGGGGAATGTGTGGCGGTCTACATAAAAAATATCATCCCCGACCGCATGAAAATCAAGCTCGTTCTCATCGACTCCTACAAGGGCGAGAGAGCGTCGTCGGGGATGCATTATTACGTGGATTGTGAGCGCGTGCGGCACATCGATTCGTGGTGCTATTCCACGCCGACCGCGCGCAAGCGCATTGAAACGTTTTTTGCCGAGGAATGAATCAGTCCAGCTTTTGAAGCTTTGCGTACGTTCCCATCAGCTTCTTCGTGCCAACGCGATCGAAGATGACCTCGTAGAGCACGTCCGCGCCCATCGGGCGCGCGGAGAGGATCTCCCCTTCTCCAAAGCTTAGGTGGCGTACGCGGTCACCGGGATGCAGGTCAAGGCGCGCCGCGGGCTTCGACACCGACTTCTTTGCAAAGAAATCCTTGCGCGGCTCGGTAGCAACACCACCTGAAATATAGGTACGCGGGGCGCGGGGCGCGTCGTAGCCGTAAGAATAGGACGGGGTGTCCTCCTCGATGAGGTGCTTCGGAATTTCCTCGACAAAGCGAGAGAGTTCGTTACACATGGTGCGTTCGTTCATACGGCGCACCTTGGCGTGCGTGATCGTGATCTTATCCTTAGCACGCGTCAACGCCACGTAAGCGAGGCGGCGCTCCTCCTCCATGTCCTCGGGAATCCCCGAGTTGATGTTCTGCATCCCCGGGAACACGCCCTCCTCCATGCCGGGAAGAAAGACAACGGGAAATTCAAGTCCCTTGGCCGAATGGATCGTCATCATGACGACCGCATCGGCGCTTTCATCATATTTATCGACCTCTGCCACAAGAGCATTTTCCTCGAGGAAGCCGACAAGCGTCGGCTCCTCGTTATTTTTTTCGTATTCGATCACACCCGAAACAAATTCATCAATGTTCTCAAGGCGCTCCTTTTCCTCCTCGCCTGCGTCGATGAGCATCTGACGGTAGCCCGTGCGGTCAAGCACTTGGCCGACAAAGGCCTCGAGGGTAATATCGGTCTCGAGCAGGGCACGCAGGCTCACGATCATATCGTAAAAGGCGCGGAGCTTATCGGCCGCGCGGCCGAGCGCCGCGTAGGTCTTGGCATCGCGGAGAACGTCCATCACCGAGCAGCTTTGCTCGACTGAGATGGCGAGCACCGCCTCGACCGTCGTCTTGCCGATGCCTCGCTTCGGCTCGTTGACGATACGCTTGAAGCGCTCGCGGTCGGCGGGGTTGACGATGAGCTGCAAATACGCGACGAGGTCTCGGATCTCCTTGCGATCGTTAAAGCGCAGGCCACCGAGCATGCGGTACGGAATACCGCTTCGTACAAAGGTCTGCTCAAGGACACGCGATTGCATATTCATACGGTAAAGGATCGCCACGTCACGGTAGGTATATTTCCCTGCCGAGACGAGCTGTTGAATGCGATCGGCCAAATAGCGCGACTCTCCCATCGCGTCCTCACAGGTATGCAGGGTGATCTTCTCTCCCCCATCGCGTGCTGTCCAGAGCTCCTTACCGTGACGGCCCGTATTCTTAACGATCACACCGTTGGCGGCGTCGAGAATGACCGACGTCGAGCGGTAATTCTGCTCAAGCTTGACGATCTTGGTGTTACGGAACTTACGGTGGAACCCGAGGATATTATCGATTACCGCACCGCGGAATTTGTAAATGCTCTGGTCGTCGTCGCCCACGACCATCAGGTTACGGTGGCCGCCCGCAAAGAGCGCGGTCAAGGTAAACTGCGCGGTGTTGGTATCCTGAAATTCGTCGACGCAGACGTAGCGGAACTTGTTTTGATATTTTTCGCGCACCTCGGCGTCGGTCTGGAGCAAACGCACGGTCTGCATGATAATGTCGTCAAAATCCATCGCGTTGGCATTCTTGAGCTGTGCCTGGTATTCGCGGTAGACGGCCGCGATCATTTTATGGCGCGTGTCCTGCATGGCGAATTCCTTTTGATAATCGTCGGGATCCATGAGATTATCCTTTGCGCGGCTGATCTGTGCCTGCACCGATTTGATCGGCAGCATTTTTTTGTCGATCTTCAGCTTTTGCAGAACGTCGTTTAGTAGGCTCTTTTGATCGTCGGCGTCGTAGATGGTAAAGCCTGCGTCATAGCCGAGGCGGTCGCCGTACGCGCGCAAGATCCGCATGCAGATCGAATGGAACGTGCCCGCCCAGATCTCCTTGGCGAGGCTCTCGTCGCCCATGGCCTCGCAAAGACGGGTTTTGATCTCGTTCGCGGCCTTATTCGTAAAGGTGATAGCCAGCATCTGCCACGGCGCGCAGGGGGCGCTGATGAATTCGGGAAGAATCTCGGCAATGGCCTCAGGCGGAAGGGCTGCGGCGGCCTCAAGATTGAACACGCGCTCCTCGGTCAGATCGTTGGGCACGTAAACACTGTGATACGCGTTGCCGTATTGAATGAGATAGACGATGCGCTTGACGAGCACCGTCGTTTTTCCGCTTCCCGCCCCCGCAAGGACAAGCAGCGTGCCATCGGCCGTAAAGACCGCCTCTCTCTGACGGTCGTTGAGAGAGGCGTAGTAGATATCGAAAAGCCTGCGCTTGGCAGACAGATAGCGTGCAGAAAGATCGTTTTGATTCATAATCGTTCCTATGTAAAAATTATTCTTCGTCTTCCCCGTCCTCGCTGTCGGTAACAGCCGTTGGTTTACGGTGAGCAAAGGGATTCATATGTAACGCGGGCTCACGAACGGCACTGACAATTGAGAGAACGATCGAGGCCACGTAAAGCACAGCCGCCAGAATGAGCGGGTCGGGAAAGGTCAGCGTAACGGTAACGTAATAATGCAAGATCTTTTCGTACAAAAGAGTCATGATATGCGGAAACGCAAGAAGCGGAAAACAGAGCGCCTGCAACACAAGTCCCACGGTACGGTTCGGGATCAGCGTAATAAAGAGGATCCGCGCATTCCCACGATCCTCGGGATTTTTGAAATAGCGGACGGCTGAGATCAGAATATACACGACGGCCGCTGTTGCAACGGCAAAGAGCACCGACAGACCAATCATCAGTCCCAGCACAGTCTTGGAAAAGGAAACGGTGGCCGCATCCTTGGTTCCCGTCTTTTCAAACAGATACTCACAGACCTGCACGCGCGCATTGTCAAGCAACTCGCAAAGCGAGATGGAGTCCTGCTGTCCCGTATCGGCCGTGGTATAAGAATAGCACGGCACGAGCATCAAGAGAAAAGTCAGCACGATGGCCACGACGGGAAAAATATAGCGGATATATACGAGCTTTTTTCGAGAATTTCGGTTCATGTTCGGCTTCCTTTTTGATCAGTTTTTCTGAGCGAGCACGCCTTCCATGTAATAGGACGCCTCCATATCGGCCACACAGAGTGCGAACGCGAGCGGAAACATCTCGAGCGCCTTGCCGACCTGATTGGCGTCCTCGGGGCCCGAAAAGCCCATATGATAGCGAATGGCAAAGGCTTCGTCGCGCGTCAGCTTCATAAAGCCGGAGAGAATATAGACCGACTTTTCACCGTGTCCGTAAGGCAGGGTGTCCTCGATGGTATAGTAGGGCACGCTCTCCCACACGCCATTGCGCTTGACGTTACGCATTTCGGTCTTATAGAAATTCGTCTTGCAGACGTCGTGCAAAAGCGCGACGATGGCCAGCGATTCCTCATCAAAGGTAAAGCCATACTTTTCGGCAAAGCGCGGACGCTTGACGAAATCGCACAGACATTCGTAGACGTTAAGGCTGTGCTCCAAAAGCCCCCCCTCGTACGAGCCGTGAAAGCGCGTGCTGGCGGGAGCGGTAAAGAAGTCGGTCTTTTCGGTCAGATACTCCAAAAAGCGGTCAGCACCCTCGCGCTTAATGACCGAGCGGTAAATTTCCATAAATTTCTCACGATTGTTCATGATACACCTCGACAAATGATTCTTACCGATATTTTATCATATTTCTCGGGAGAAATCAAGAGTTTTATGAAAACGATTTCTTTAGATCGGTAAGACAAATATTCAGGGGCAGACTCCGCAGAGCCTGCCCTTGTGTTTATTTTACTTTCTTTCGCTGATAACGTGTCACGATCCCGAAGGAAACGGCGGCGCACGGAATCAGCAAAATGAGAATGACGCTCCATGCTCCTGCGGCGCCCGTACCGACGGTCATCCATTCAGCGGTATACGGCTTATGCGTTGCCGGTGTGATCGCGGACTGATAGGTCCTCGTTGACCATTTGGCGGCAAGCATCACGCAGATCGCGTTATTGAGATCGGCCGCACTGGGTCCTTCACTGGTATCGCCGAGGAAGGAATCCGCACCCGTAAACCAGACAACGCGCGCACCCTCTGCCGTCTCGGCGGCAACGGCCACCGCATGGCTTGCCTTCGCGTCGGGCGTACCCTTAACGTAGCTCTGCGTTGAGGTGGTCAGAAGCGGTGTGATCAGCAAAGAGCCGTCGGGATTGGACGGGTACTGAATGGCATTCGCGTTCGTGACGCTTACCGCGAAGTCACTCTCGTCCGCATAGTCGGCCAGCATGTCGTGCTGGAAGTTGGGCGTTACCGTAAGAGTCATCGTTTCGGTAACCTCTCCGCCCTCCTCCTCGGGCTCAACCGCTTCGGCAAGAAGCCCCACGTTCGCCGTCAGCCGATAATCGGCAAGGAGTGCACAAAGGTTGGGCATACCGAGATTGGCCTCCTCGGTCAGCACCGTCAGCTGTCCCCCGTTCTTCAGATACGAGCGGATCACCTCGGTCTCGGCGTCGGAAAGATCCTTCTGCGGCTTCGCGAGAACCAGCGCGGACGCATCGGTCGGTAGGGTTGGGATCTCGGAGAAGGTCATCGTTTTATATTCCACGCCATAATAGGCCATCACGTATGCCGCCATGCTTTCGGAAACAGTCGTTCCGTAGCCCTCCAGAAGGTACACCGTGGGAATCTCACGCGCCGCGGCGTATTCGATAAAGAGCGAAATCAGCGTCTCTCCCTCGAAATACTGCACAGTATCGCTCAAAAGCGCAGTCAGATAATCGGCATACTGGTCGTTCGATTGGAAGGTATACAGATAGTACTGGTAGGTCGAGAGGGCCATATCGGTCACGCCGAGCGTTTCGTTGGAAAAGCTGAAAAGATTTTCGTATGCAATGAACTGCTCGCGATCCTTCCCTGCAATTACAAGACTGTAAGGCGTAACGGTGGTGCTACCGAGTCCGTGCTCGGCCAGAAAGGCGGTATTGATCGAGGTATCGACCTCCTTCACCGTCAGCTTGTTGCTATATCCCGCCATCGTGTCAAGGAAGATCTCGAAGCGACGGTCGGTGCGGTCGGGGTCGATCACGTAGACTGTGACCTCCTCCTCAAGCCCCGCAAGAAAGTGCTTCGTTTCGTTCGAGAGTGTATAGCTTTTCTCGCTCGTCACATCCAGACGGCTGAAGCGGTGCGGTAAAAAGGCTGTGCCGACAAAGGCAACGGTCGCACCGCCAATGATACACAGAGAGAGTGCCGCGGCGCTCATGCGACGAAGCAGGCTTCCACGCGGAAAGCGCGGGCGAACAACACGTTGTTCCTTGCCGTAGCTGACGGAAGTTAGAAGCAGAAACAGCACGATCCAAAGCCCGTAAACGAGCAAAATTCCGAAATCGAGCACACCAAAGACGAAATCGTCAAAGGCGCGGAAGGGGGATAGGAAGGTTATCAATGCTTCAAACGCACCTTCCAGACTCGTACGCGCCACAAAAAACAGAACCGTGGGAATCGCTTCGGCGACAAGCGCAATAGCAACGGCGAGCGGCCATTTTTTAGTCCAAAGGGCAATGATAAGACCGACAAGCACGCCGAGGATCAGCAGAGCGATCAGCGATGCGAGCGCCGTGCTCGGCAGAAAGCCGACGAGAATTCCCACGGCGTACCAAATGGCAAAGGCAATATAGCTCCAGACGAGGGCATAGCGAAAGCTATGCGCCTTGGCAGAAATAAACATGCCGAGAGCAAGCAGGATCGCGCCGATCAAAAAGAGGGCAAATAGTGTCAAATAGGCGGTCGCATACGCCACCGAGCCATACAGATCCAGAATCAAGGGATAAAGCACGAGCACGGCCGTGGGAATCCCTAACACGCACAAACGCGCCAGATACTTACCAAGCAGGACGTCGCGCATACGGAGCGGCAACAGCCGAAGCAGTCCGTCCGTTCCCTTTTCGCGCTCGGCGGCAAAGGCATCGGCGCTCAAGAGAGGAAGGGTCAGAACGAGGACGGGCACAAGATACGACAGCGCGATCTCGAAATTGGCAACGGCGGCGTTGACGTTATAAAGCACCGTAAAACCACCCGCCGCAAGCAGGTAGACACCGAGAAAGACGATACCGCGCACACTGAGCATCAGCGAACGAAATTCACGCTTAAAAACAGCTCTCATCTCTCGTCCTCCTCTTGCTCCTCGGCAAAGCCGAAATAGTCGGCTACCGATGCGGGCATAGCCGTTTCCTTCCCTGCGTCGGCAAGCGAAGCAAGCAGCGCATCGGCCGCATCGGAAAAGCGCACACCGTCTGCGTCAAGCACCGTCACGTCGGTACAAAGCGGAAGAATATCGGCCGTCGTACTGCCGACCACGATCGGCTTATGGCGGCCAAGCATACGCAAGAGCGCCTCAAGATCCCGCTTCCGCTCGGCGTTCGCACCTGCGAAGGGGGCGTCGCATATAATGACCGACGGATTACCAAGCATGGCCTGTGCAAAGGCCACGCGACGGCGGTTCTGGACAGAAAGCGAGGCGATAAGACGGTGGGAAAGATTGGTCAGGCCCATCAACGCCAAGGCCTCCTTGATCTGACGCGCGCACCTATCGGGCGCAACGCCCTTGGCCGTACCGATAAAATTTAAAAGCTCGAGGACGGTCATGTCCTCGTACAAGGGCAGCACCTCGGGCACGTAGCCGATATACCGCTTTTGCGAGATGGCAGGGGCTTCGCAGTCCTTTCGGTGCAGCAGCACCTCCCCCTCCTCGGGTTCGCTCACGCCTGCAAGAAGCGAAAGCCATGCGGTCTTGGCAGCCTTACTCTCGAAGATCAAGCCGTGCACACCCACGCCCTCGATCGAAAGAGAGACGGGGGCCCCGTTCTGCATTACGTTTTTTATGACGATCATAAGATCCTCCACTATCGTTTCTTTTTATCATTTTAACAAAAAACTGTGTCCGTGCTTTGAATATTTTTTGACCGATGTATGATATTTTCAAAAATGGGGAGCCTCTCCTTAAAAGAAGCTCCCGATGAAAATCTATATCAGGAAACCGAAGAAGGCGTTTCGCTTTCCGAAGGCAACTGTTCCTTATCTCCCGTACGCCGAATGAGACTGCGCAACGAAAGCACGACGAAAATCACCTGCACAAGATTGGTCAGAACCCAGCTGACGGGATAGGACAGATAAATACTCGTCGGCGTATTGACCCACTGAAAGACCGTGGCCAACCACACAATACGGAAGCCGCACGCACCGCACAACGAAATGACCATTGAGGTCACTGACTTTCCCATCGAGCGCAGAGCGCCGCACAGGGTCTCCATGATGCCGCATAGAAAATACGTAAACATGATCACGCGCAAGCGCTCCACCGCGGCCGCCATGACGGCAGGATTGTCGGGGGCATAAAGGCTGACCAGCGGCTCGTGGAATACGTAGACCAGCATGCCAAGGGCAAGGCCGAGCACCGTAACCACACCCAAAGAATACAACACGATCTTTTTGATGTTGTGATAGGTACGCGCCCCCACGTTCTGACCGACGAAGGTCAGGGAGACGTGGTACATGGCGTTCATGGCAATGTAGACGAAGCCCTCCAGATTGGAGCCTGCGGCACTTCCCGCCATGACGGTATCGCCAAAGCTATTGATCGAGGACTGAATGAGCACGTTGGAAAGCGAAAACAAGCTACTCTGAATACCCGAGGGAATGCCAATATACAGCACCTTCGCAACCTTCGAGCGGTAAAGGCGCAGCTCGCGGAGCGAGAGATGGAGATATCCCTCCGTACGCATCAGGTACACAAGGATCATGGCCGCGGACAAATACTGCGACACGATGGTCGCAATGGCTACGCCCGCTACACCCATATGAAAGGCGGCGACGAGAACGACATTGAGCACGACGTTGACAACGCCCGCGATCGACAAAAAGATCAGAGGGCGCTTGGCGTCTCCCGCCGAGCGGAGCATCGAGGCCGCGTAGTTATACACCATTTGTGCGGGAAAGCCCATGAAAATGATGCGAATATACAGCGTGGAATATTTGATGACATTCTCGGGTGTTCCCATCCAAGCGAGCAGCGTCGGCGCAAGCAGGTAGCCTACGATCGCGATCACAACACCAAGAATGAGAGAAAGCAAAATCGAGGTGTGCAGCACCTTCTGCACCTCCCCCTCCTTCTTTTCGCCGATATGGTGTGCCACAGACACGCCTGCACCGACCGAAAGTCCGAGAAAGAGACCGATCACAAGATTGGTCAGCGATCCCGTCGCACCGACGGCGGCCAGTGCAATCTGCCCGTCGAACATACCAACGACGATCAGGTCGGCCGCATTATAAAGCTGCTGAAGTACGCCCGTAAAGATCAAGGGAATTGCAAAAAGAATGATTTTTTTGAGAAACGGTCCCTGTGTCATATCCACATCACGTTTTTTTACGGTTGCCATCTCTTACTCGGCCTCCTATCGTTGATTCATGTGTATTTATATCACATTTTGCAGGGAAAGTCAAGGGAGTTACGCAAACTATTTTTTTTGAATTTTTTTCGTCGCCTTTTCCTGCGCTCGGCTTGACAATTTCCATTCCATATGATATAATAAAGCGTTAAGAATACGATCTGTTTTTTATGAAAGGATACCGACTATGTGTGCACAGCTTCTTCCCACCCAGCCCTATAAGGGAACCCGTGATTTTTACCCCGAGGACATGCGTCTGCGCAATTGGTTCTTCGGCGTGATGCGTGAGGTGTTTGAGACCTCTGCCTTTGAGGAATACAACGGACCGATGCTCGAGTCGCTGTCTCTCTACGCCGCCAAGAGCGGTGAGGAGCTTGCCAACGAGCAGACCTATAACTTTACCGACCGCGGCAACCGCCACATGGCGATTCGCCCCGAGATGACCCCCACCGTCGCGCGTATGGTCGCCGCCAAAATGAATGACCTCAACTTCCCGCTCCGCTGGTTCTCCTTCCCCAATATGTACCGTTGCGAGAATCCCCAGCGCGGACGTCTGCGCGAGTTCTGGCAGGTCAACGTCGATATTTTCGGCTGTGATACCTTCGAAGCCGACCTTGAGTGCATCGCCGTGGCCATTCGCTCACTTCGCGCTTTCGGCGCCGACGAATCGATGTTCACCGTGCACATCAATAACCGCCGCTTCTTCAATGACGTCGTGGCCGCCATCGCGAACACCGATCCCGAGGGCTGTCGGAAGATCTCCAAGATCATCGACAAGCGCAAGAAGATTCCGACAGACGTCTACCTCAAGGAGCTTGCGGCGCTCGGTATGACCGACGAGCAGATCGCCCGTCTCGATTCGCTCTACACCGCCACCGTCGAGGAGGCCACCGCACTCTGCCCCGACTCGGTCGGCTCGCAGGAGCTTCTCTGTCTGTTTGATATGCTGAAAAAAATCGGCCTCGATCGCTTCTGTTGCTTTGATTTCGGTATCATTCGCGGTCTCGATTACTACACGGGTACCGTGTTTGAGGTCTTTGACAACGCCCCCGAAAACAACCGCGCCATGTTCGGCGGCGGCCGTTACGACAATCTCGTCGGCCTTTTCGTCAACAACGCGAAGATCTCGGGCGTTGGCTACGGTATGGGCGACGTCACCCTTGAAAATTTCCTTTACACCCATAACCTCGTTCCCGCCGAGCTCGGCACGCGCAAGGTACTGATCACCCGCTTTGCTGATGTTCCCTATGAGCATTACGTCGCTCTTCAGGACAAGCTCCACGGCATGGGCGTGACGGCGTCCACCTATCTCGGAACGAAGAAGTTCGGCAAGCAGATCGACTACGCCGTCAAGGCACATTACAGCCACATCCTCGTGATGGGCGGCTCGGAGCTCGAGGCGGGCACGGTCAAGATCAAGGATCTTGCCACACGCGAGGAACAGACCGTAGCCATCGACGACCTTAGCTCGTATTTCGCATAACGCCTTTTGGGGAGGTTTTTACGATGATCTATATGTTTTTGGCAAACGGCATGGAGGAGATCGAGGCGCTCTGTCCGCTTGATCTTATGCGTCGTGCCGGCCTTGCCGTCACCACGGTCGGCATCGGCTCGACCGAGATCACGGGTGCGCATGGCATCACCGTGAAGGCCGATATGCTCGATCAGAATTTTTGCGATCCCGCGCCCGACATGATCTTTTTGCCCGGTGGTATGCCCGGTACCCTGCATCTCGCGGCGAGCGAGGTGGTAAAGCAAGCCATTCTGACGGCCCACAAGACGGGCGCGTATCTCGCTGCCATCTGCGCTGCCCCCTCCATTCTCGGTGATATGGGCCTGCTCGCAGGCAAGGAAGCCGTCTGCTATCCCGGCTTTGAGGATCGTCTGGTCGGTGCGACCGTATCCGATAAGCACGTCGTACTCGACGGCAAAATTCTGACGGCCGCCGGTATGGGGGCTGCGCTCGATATGGGCCTTACGATCGTTGAGATCTTCTGCGGCGCGAAGGCTGCCGCCGATCTGCGCCATGCCGTTATCGCCGATTGATCGCGCTGAGGCCGTGCGCGCCGAAAAAAAAGAGGTACGCCGCCGCTACCGTGCGCTTCGCCAATCCCTTTCCCTCGCGGATCGGCACGCGTGGGATCGCATGCTCTGTGAGCAGATCCTCGTGCTTCCCTGCTATCAAAATGCCCAAACGCTCCTTGCGTTTTATCCGATCGGCGACGAGCCCGATCTTTTGCCTGTGGTCACGCATGCGCTCTCCGTCGGCAAAACGGTCGCCTTTCCCGTCTGCGAGCCCGAAACAGCTACCATGACCTTCCGTATCGTCTGCTCACTCGACGAGTTGGCCGTAGGTGCTTACGGGATTCCCGAGCCAACCGATGCGTGCCCTGCGCTTTTCGATTTTGACAGTGCACTCTGTCTCGTTCCCGCTCTTTCCTTTGACCGACGCGGTTATCGCATCGGCTATGGCAAGGGCTACTACGACCGCTTTTTATCCGCCCACCCTGCGGACACGGTCGGGGCTATCTATCATGCCCTCATGGCCGACGCTCTGCCGATCGAGCCAACCGACCGTGCCGTTTCTATTCTTGTCACCGAAAGGGGGATCCTGCTTCCCAATGAAAAATACCGCGCATAAGCCCCGCTCGGCCAAGCATTCCGAAGCAGGGGGAAAGCCAAAGAACCGCACCTTCGTGCTCCAGCCAACCGTGCTGATCTGCGCGACCTACGTGCTCCTTCTCCTCTCCAAGATCATTGACCTGACGCTCATCAACCGTGAAAATGAATATTACAGCGTCGTCATTCTGCAGATGATGATCTTTCTGCTGCCTGGCGCCATCTGGTGTAAGTTCAGCGGAGAAAAATACGTCTCTCACCTGCGCCTGCGCCCCTTCAAGGCAAGCTCGCTTTTGCTGATCGTCGCGGCGGCGCTTCTGATGATCTCGGGCGGCCTGCTCATCAGCGTGCTTTTCGGTGGTCTTGAAAGCCTTTCGCAGAATTTTTCGCTGTATGACACCTTCATCTCGCGCGACAACGGAACGATCCCCACGCGGCTGTATCTCGTAATGGCGTATGCCGTTCTGCCCGCGATCTGCGAGGAATTCGTATACCGCGGCATTCTCTGCCACGAGTACGAGCGCGGCGGCGTGACGCGTGCCATCGTCTTAAGCTCTCTGTTTTTCGGACTTTTGCATTTCAATATCGTCAATCTGCCCGTCTATCTCTTCTCGGGCGTGATCCTCGCGATGACGCTCTACGCGACCCGCTCGCTCTTCGGCGCGATGCTCGCGCACTTTTTGTATAATATTTTCGGGCTTTTCGGGCAACCCTATATGAGTACCCTTTATCACATCACCAATAGCACGCGGCTCTTTTTGTTCCTCGTCGGCTTTACCTTCCTGCTCTCGGCCGCTATTTTCTGCGGTGAAGCGGCACGGCTCTACCGTCAATATCTCTACAAATCTTATTCAACCGAATACCGACAACCCCTCAATGAGGATTTCACCGCCATTCGCACGTCCTATTGGGACGTCGTCAAAAATCCGTCGGCAATTGCCTGCTTCGTCCTTTACATATTGGCTTTGATCATTGCGTGGCTTTAAGTCACGGTTAGGAGGTAGCAATGGCACATGGGGTGTTTGACGACCGTCAGACGGTTCGCAGAGGCTTTTGCAAGATAATAACGATCGCCCTGCTTGCCGTGTTTTGTGCGGCGCTTCTGCTCTCTGTCGCCAACGACATGTACGCATTTTTTAAGCCGCAAGGCGCGGTAACGCTGACCGTAAACGAACCCTGTACGTTGCCTGAATTTTCCTATCTTTTAGAGGAAAATGGCATTCTTTTCAACCCGCACGTGTTTTCGCTTTACGTCCATGCAAAGGATAAAGCTGCTTTGGTTGAGTCTTTTACGGGTGAGCTTGCTCTCGACTCGGCGATGAGTTATCGCGAAATCGTGCTCTGTCTTGCCGAGCATGCGAAGCCGTCGCAGGATTTTTTTGAAGAAACTGAATAAAAAGCTCCTTTTTGGCCCATGATGAACCTGACATCATCTTGACAAAAAGGAGTTTTTTATGCGTAAAGTCTGGATTCTTACTCTCACCGTCTGCTTGTTGATTCTCGCAATCGGGCTTCTCCCCGTTCATGGCGAGGCCGACGTTTATGACAATGTGCTGCGTCTGCACGTGCTTGCCAACTCGGACAGCGAGGCCGATCAGGCGCTTAAGCTTTCCGTTCGCGATGCCATTCTCGCCGTAGGAAACGGCTTGCTTGACGGTGCTGAAAGCCGAGAGGAAGCCGCCACGATCCTACAGAAGAACCTACCGCTTTTCGAGGAAGCCGCATGTCGGGCGATTGCCGATGCGGGCTATTCCTATGCCGTCCGTCTCGAGCTTGGTGAGGAGGAATACCCTACCCGCACCTATGGTTCGGTCTGCTTCCCAAGCGGCGAATACCTCTCGTTGCGCGTAATGATCGGCGCAGGCGAGGGACAAAATTGGTGGTGCGTGCTCTATCCGCCCCTCTGTATGTCCGCCGCCACCGCCGAGCGCGAGGAGGAGGCCTTTATCGCCGTCGGCCTGATGGGCGATCAATACCGCGTAATCACCGAGACCGACACGCCGACCTACCGTGTTCGCTTCAAGCTGCTCGAGGTCTTTGAGAGCGTGACATAAAAGTAAAAAAAGAGCCCATATGGGCTCTTTTTTATATCGATTCAGAAAGGGGATCGGCTGTCTTTTTCTTTTCCTTGGACTTTTCCTGCTTGGCCTCTTCCTTTTTCTCCTTCTTCTCTTCCTTTTTTTCCTTTTTCTCTTCTTTCTTTTCTTCCTTCTTCTCTTTCTTTTCCTTCTTCTCGGCCTCCTTGTCCTCCTCGGGCTCTACGGGCTCGGGAAAACGCACGTCGATCATCGCCTGTGCAACGTGCTTAAGCTGAGCGGAAAGAGACAGCAAGGCACCGATCGCCGTCAGATAATCCAGATCGTTGGCGATATCGAGACCGTCGCGCTCGAGAATACGGTCAAGCGTCTCGGCCGCGAGCTCACGGTTTTCGGCCTTGATGTCGATATGGCGGTCGTACATCTGCGCAAGCTTCGCGCCGTCAAAATCGGAGGTTGCGTACGCGCCATCTAAGATCCGCTTGATCTCGCCGATGGAAAGCGTGCTCTTGAGCGTATAGATCGTCAGCATCTGCACGATCTGCTCACGCGTATATTTCTTTCCCTTGACGGGCGTGATCAAACCGTCTTTGGAATAGTTATTGATCATCGTCTTGGTCAGCCGATGCTCGTGGTAGCGCTCCGAGCCGCACAAAAGCTTCTCGGTCACAAGATTGAGAATCTGGTCGACGTACAGATCGATCGCGGGAATGTCTCCGCTTTTCAGCTCCGATTCGTTTAATGCGTCCTGCGCGATATCATAAAGTTTCGTTTGTTCCATTTCTTTTTTCCGTTTCCCAAAAATAAGTTTACAATACTATCATACACGATAACGAAAATAATGTCAAGATATTTTTTCGATTTTTTTGCGATGCTATTGTCAGAAAGGGGTTTTTATGGTATAATTTTGATAATATCAACGTATGGGAGGCCGCATGGAACACAAACAAACCTATGAGAGAATCGTTCCGAGAAAATGTGTGGGTAAGCATCTGGCCACGCGCACGCTTGCATATCTCGGCTACATCTGCTTCGCCACACTTTGGATCACACCGATCATTCGCTCACGCTTTTCCCCCGCATGGATCGCGCTTGCCGTTCTTTCAACCGTCGCGCTCGTGCTGTTCACGCGAAAATATCTGCACGTGGAGTATGAATATTCCTTCGTAAGCGAGATGCTGATCGTTTCAAAGATCTACGGCAAGCGGCGGCGCAAAACCATACTGGAAGCCGATCTGAAGCACATGCTTCTCGTCGCTCCCGCAACCGACGAGCACACGGCCGAGGTCGAGCGACTTTCGCCGACCAAAACGGTCAACGTCCTGTCTGTACCGGACAGCGAAACTGCTCTACTTGCCGTATTCGACGAGGATCCAGACACGCGTATTCTGCTGTTTATTGAATCGGACGAGCGCACCGTTGCCTTTTTCCGCCGTCATGCCCCGCACGCCTGCTCCCGCGAGCTGCGGAGCAATCTGCGCTAACCGCGAAAGGAGCTTTTATGTTAGATTTTGAAAACTATCCGATTCTCGCGGCAGTACGAAGTGAGGCTGATTTTGAGGACGCGCTCCGCGCCGAGCTTCAATGCATTTTCCTGCTTTCGTCCAATATCATCACAATCACGGAGAAGGTCGAGCGCGCACATGCGTGCGGCAAGTTCCTTTTCGTGCATATCGACTTTGCGGACGGCGTGAGTAAAGATGCCGCAGGCGTGCATTATCTTTCCACCAAGGGCATTGACGGCATCATCAGCACGCGCTCGGGTATCATTGCGGCCGCCAAAAAGAGCGGCATGAGCACCGTACAGCGCTTCTTTATGATCGACTCGCGCTCTGTGGATACTGCGCTCGAATCGTTGCGGCAGGTTCAACCTGATATGATCGAGATCATGCCGGGGCTTGCCTGCAAGTCGATCGCGAAAATCCAAACGAGCACCCGTATTCCGATCATTGCGGGCGGATTGATTGAAACCAAGGACGAGATCTTTGCGGCGCTGAAGGTTGGCGCTTCGATGGTTTCCACGGGCAAGCACGAGCTTTGGGAGAGTTGAATTTGATTGCGTCTAGTAAGAGGGGGACTTTTCTCGAAAAGTCCCCCTCTATCTTTTTTTGTAGAACTCGGCGGGCGACCGCAGGTCGCCCCTACGAGGGAGAAACGAAACGATTGCACACAACCTTGGTAAGGGTCGGCGCCCACGACGACCCAAGA
>CAYULZ010000016.1:0-19024 GCA_964445865.1 uncultured Lachnospiraceae bacterium
GTAAGTGGTCAAATCTGTGGTCAAACCACTTATTATGAGGATTTTGCGAGAGAGTAGAGTGCCGAAAAAGTCAGTGTTTACAAGGGCTTTCGGCGTTTTTTGCTTCTTCGGGGAGAGTAGGCGGTGTCCTGCTCCCAAACGTCGCGCGCTACCAACTGCGCCACACCCCGAAATATTTATTTTTCACGCTCTCCTGTTGTGACTAAGCCTCTGTCATCGCAAGCGTGGCTTGCTCGCCAATCGGCAAGTCACGGCCACTCGCTTATCCTCGCTTACCCCGCCCCCGGCGGCGCTCGGAACGCTCCCCACCTGCGCTAGCTTTCACGATGTCCCGTTTATTATAACAGATTTTTTTTCTTCTGTCAAGAGGCGTTCGTCGCTGCACGCGTCTTTTCTTTGCGGGCATTGAGCCACGGAGGCCAAGCGATGTGTCAAATTGCCCCAAGGAAGTGGGAAAAACGAAAAAAATTCGTCGCTTTTGGCTTGCATTTCATAGGGGTTTGTGTTACAATGATAGTATCGATGATTTTATGACTTTATAGAAGGGAACGGAGATATGTTTAAGCCCAAGCAGATCGACGCGACACGCGGCTCGATTGTGCCACAGATCATTTTGTTTGTGATTCCGCTGATCCTGACGACGCTGATCCAGACGCTGTTCAATGCGGTGGACATCGCCGTGCTCGGCAACATGGCCGACACGCGTGCAGTCGCCTCGGTTGGTGCGACGTCGACCATCGTGCACCTGATCGTGGATGCTTTCGTCGGTATTTCGTCAGGCGCGAAGATCGTGCTTTCCCGCCTGGTCGGTAAAAACGATGAGAAGGAGCTGCGTCGCACGATCGATACCTCGCTCGTGCTGGCGGTTGGCTTCGGCTTGATCGTCGCTGTCATCGGTCTTGTCATGGGCCCCCTCTTTTTGCAGTGGGTGGACTGTCCTGCCGAATGCTTTGACGGTGCCGTGCTTTACATCCGCATCTATCTCGCGGCCGCGCCCTTTATCCTGCTTTACAACTACGGCTCGGCGATCCTGACCTCGTCGGGTGACACCCAGCGTCCCCTTTACTACGCGATTGCGAGCGGCCTTTTGAACGTCGTTCTGAATATCATTCTTTGCCTGATCCTGCCGCAGAAGGTTGCGGCGGTGGCGATTGCCACGGCGGCCTCGCAGGCTCTGGCAGCGGTCCTGATTATTATGCGTCTGCGCCGTCTGGACGGTGCTCTGCGCGTGCGCATCCGACGCATCCGCTTCCATTTCAAGTCCTTCGTTTCGCTGATTCGCTTCGGCGTGCCGCTTTCTCTGCAAACGCTGGTTTATCCGCTTGCCAATCTGCAGATTGCCTCGGCGATCAACAGCCACGGCGTGGCTTGCTTGGCCGGCAACAGCGCGGCCAGTACTGTGGAGCAGATGGTGGCGGCCTTCCGCAATGCCTTCGGCGTATCGACCGCGACCTTTATGGGGCAAAACCTCGGTGCGGAGAAGCACGACCGTGTACGAAAATCCTTGTGGCATAACCTGTGGCTGGTTTTGGCGATCAATACGGCCGTATGTGTGACGGTCATGCTGACCAACCAGTATTGGCTCAAGATCTTCCTTGGCAACGATATGGCGGCGATTGAGCTTGCGATTACCCGCAACAATCTGCTGATGGCGTGCAACATTTTCGTTGCGGTCAATGCGGTGCTTGGTCATGCGATACAAACCTTCGGCTATCCCGTATTCAGCACCGTCAATGCGGTGGTATGGGTGCTTGGCCTACGCGCGGTCTGGATGGCCTTCATCTATCCGACGTTCCCGACCTATTCCTGCCTCATCCAGTGCTTCTGCGTATCCTGGGCTCTGACCATGATTTGCAACGTCGCAATTTTTGCGGTGCTTTACCGCCGCTACCGAAAGGGAAGATATAAGAGAATTTAACGGGCTTTGCCTGCCATACATATGATAATCAAAGAGAGGGGGAGAGAGGATGATCTTTCATCGCAAGCGCTTCTGGGCGGAGATCGACATGGATGCCGCACGAGAGAACGTTCGGCTTTTGAGGGAATGCCTGTCTCCCTCCGTTCGTCTTTGCTGCGTGGTCAAGGCCAATGCCTACGGGCACGGTGCGCCGATGCTCGCGCGGCTTTACGAGGAACTGGGGGCGGACTTCTTTGCGGTCTCCAATGTCGAGGAGGCCATGCAGCTTCGCCGTCACGGTATCGAACAAAAAATTCTGATCCTTGGCTACACCCCTGCCGAATGTGCGCCTCTGCTGGCCGAATACGGCATTTCACAGACCGTGTTTTCATATGAGTATGCAGAGGAGTTGAACGCACATGCCGCCGATGCGGGCGTATCTTTGCCGATCCACGTCAAGCTCGATTCGGGCATGGGCCGTCTCGGCTTCGATTGTAAGCACGGTTCGGCCGATACGGTCGACGCGGTCGCACGCGTGGCTGCGATGCCGCACCTGATCCCTGAGGGGATCTTTACCCACTTTGCCCTCGCCGACGGTGGCGAGGAAGGGAAGGCATATACCGACCGGCAGTATCGGTGCTTCCGTGATACCGTCGATGCGCTGGCCGTACGCGGCGTGCATTTTCCAATCTGTCACTGCGCGAACAGCGCGGGTCTTTTGGACTTTCCCGACTATCGGCTTGACATGGTGCGCGCGGGGATTGTGCTATATGGTGTTGCGCCCTCGGCGCAAATCAAAAATATGCCCCGTCTACGTCCCGTGATGTTCTTGCGGGCGGTGATCTCGCAGGTCAAGGAGCTTTGCGAGGGGGATACGGTCAGCTACGGCTGCACCTTCCGGGCACCGAGAAATATGCGTGTGGCGGTTGTGTCGGTCGGCTATGCCGACGGCTATCTGCGCCGCTGCGGCGAGGGGGGCGCGTATATGCTGCTTCACGGCAAGCGTGCGCCGATCGTGGGGCGGATCTGCATGGATCAGCTGATGCTTGACGTGAGTGCGATCCCCGAGGCCAAGGCCTCCGACGTGGTGACGGTTATTGGTAAGGACGGCGACGAGGAGGTCACAGCCGATATGCTCGCCGAGCTCTCGGGAACAATTCCGTACGAGATCTTGTGCAGCGTCGGCGAGCGCGTGCCGCGGTTTTATCTCTCGGGCGGCCGCGTGATGCATATCAAGGATAATATTATTGAAGAATAAAAAAGAAGGGCGCACCCTTCTTTTTTATTCTTATTTTATTTCGCCTGCAGCTCGGCCTCGAGCTGCTTATTCTGCTTGCGGAAGCTGTGGAGGGTAAAGGCGGCGAAGATCTTCAAAAAGAGCTTCTTCGGCAGGAAGCGGTACATCAGCTTCTCAATGGCAAAAAGCGCACCGCGGCCTGCGGGTTTCTTTTCGTAATCGCGCCATGGGGAGTCCTTCAGATATTCGTCAAACACCGCCGTATCGGGGTGATAATTCTTGGCATGCCATGGAAAATCGCCAAGAAAACGATAGGTGTGCAAAATCACGGGGTTTTGTCTTGCGTGCTCAAGCTGCTCGTGTGAATAGTAGCGCTTTGGGCGGTAGACCGAGAAATAGGCCTTGTCCGAGAAGGCGCGGTGCACGGGCTGGAAATTGTACTCGGGCGGCAACAGATATTTCGAGTCCTCTAATACGATATTGAGCAGATCCTGATCGGGATTGCAGTAGCGCGCGCGGACGTTCTGAATGTGATCGAGCAGCTTGCCCGTGACGTTCTGACGCTTCCACTCCACGACGTTGATGAAGGTAACCCCCGCGTTGAAATATTCGGCGTCGGCCGCAAGACCGATGTCGAGAATATATTCGCTCGTCAGCGACTCGCGCACGACGGCGACGGCCTTGCCCTCCATATCGAGCGTGAGCAGGGGAGCGAGCGAACCCGTAACAACGGAGTCGCTGTCCACATATAAAAGACGCTCCACGCTTTCGGGAATGAAGGTGTGGAAAAACATACGGAAATTAGTGGTATATGAGCCACGGTAGGAGGGAATACCGAGTGCCTTGATCTGCTCGACGATCGAAGCGGCGTCAATGAGCACGAGCTCGCGCCCGAATTCCTCGGCTTGCGCTTGCCAGCGCGCCTTGTTCTCCTCGGAGACGTTGTCCTCGACAAGATAGACGCAGATATGCGGAATATCGCGGTTGTTTTTGAACAGAGAATTCATGGAAATGCCCGTATAGGGGGCATAATTGTTGTCGCAGGCGTACAAAACATTGAGGGTATCGGTTATCATTTTTTCCTCCGTTTACGTTTTTTTGAATGGCTTGCGCGTAATAGGGTCAAGGGTAGTATACCACAGTTTGCCGTGTTTGTCAAGTCGGGGACGATGAGAGAATTTTGGGATAATGGTTGACAATGCTACGCAAATATGATATAATAAGACAGATTATAATTACTTTGTGAACGATAAAAAGAAATGATAGGAGGAGTACCGATGACGATCTCGCATTTACAATTGAAAAAAGTCGCATTTTTTTGTCTGGCTTTGCCGTCGGTCATTTTTGTGATTGGCTTTTTGAAGTGGTACATCGGCATTCCCGTGGCCCTGCTTCTCGCGGTGGCGTACTTTTTCGCGGTGCACGATACGAAAAAGGAGGACGACCGAACCATTCAACTGTCGATTCCGTCCTTGCTCTTGCTGTTTGGCGTGGTCGTGCTGTGGTGTTATTTTGCCGGACTTGGTAATTTGTATTCGCAAAGTGACGACTGGGCGGCACGAAACGCGATCTTCCGCGATCTGATCCGTTTCGATTGGCCCGTGGTTTATGGCACGAAGAATGCCGCACTCGTTTACTATATTGGTTATTGGCTGCCTGCCGCCCTGCTCGGCAAGAGTACGTTTCTGCTGACGGGTCGCCTACCGATCGCATGGACGGTCGGAAATATGGCGCTGTGGGCGTGGTCGGCCGTTTGCGTATTCATCGTGCTTCTGCTGGTGCTTGTCTATATGAGAACGGCGAGTAAGAAGCAGATGTGGCTGATCGTACTGATTTTTATCTTCTTCAGTGGCGTGGACATTCTCGGCACGTTGTATAATTTCCTGTTCCGTCATTGGAGCTTTCCGACGCATATCGAGTGGTGGACGGTCTATCAGTTCAGCTCGATGACGACGGCGCTCAACTGGGTATTCAACCAGTCGATCTTCGCCTGGATGGCTACGATCCTTTTCTTGTTTGAGAAGAAGGTTCGCAACTATGCCTTTATTATCGTCTGCGTGCTTTCGAGCTCGCCAATGCCCGCTGTCGGACTCGGCTTGTATATGGTCGGATATGCGCTGTATCTGCTGTGGAAGGCGGTTCGCACAAAGCAAGCGGGTGCGTTCTGGCGCGATGTATTTACCGTGCAGAACGTCATTGCGGTGTTGACGCTGTTGCCCATCTATTTCCTGTATTACAAGACCAATCTGGCTGTTAACGTGGGCCAGGCCTATACGGTGACGCCGCCCAGAGATTGGTGGGGCATTGTGGTTTTGGTCGTGCTCGCTGCTGTCTTGACGGCCGTTATGCTGGTGTTGCGTCGCCGTCAGCTGTCCTTCCGTCCGAAGCTGTGGCTGACCGTGCTTTCGACGCTGGTGCTGATCGTTGCCGCGATGCTGCTGGATCCCTCTACGCGGATCAGCTATTTCCTATTCCTTGTGATGGAGGCCTTCGTTTTCGTGCTTCTCCTCTGGAGCGATTATAAGGACAGTCCTCTCTTTTATCTGACGTGGGGCATCGCGATGCTTTGCCCGTTGGTTACCATCGGCACGGCGGCTGACTTTTGCATGCGCGCTTCGATTCCGCTTGTGTTTGTTCTGATGGTTCTGTGCATGCGGTATCTGTTTGATCATGTCGCACTTTTGAAGGAAAAGGTGTCCTGTAAAAAGGTGCTGTATATCGCCCTTATCGTGGTGCTGGCCCTTGGCGCCGTGACACCGATCATCGAGTTTTACCGCGGTGCGAGAGAGTTTATTCTCGGCAAGCGCGCCTTCGACTGGATCTATACGATGGATCAGATCTTTACGGGCCCCATTGAGGGAACGGACCGCAATTTCATTGCCAATTCTTACAAGGATCATTTCTTCTTCCGCTATTTGAGCAAATAAGCTTTTTGGATATCAAGGAGAATACGATGGATAATAATGTAAAAATCTGTGTGGCTGCCCATAAGCCGTTTGAGCGCTCTGGCTCGTTGCCGAAGGGATATTTTCCGCTTCAGGTGGGTGCTGAGGGAAAGGCGGATCTTGGCTTTACCCGCGACAACACGGGCGATCATATGTCCGAAAAAAACGGTAGCTACTGTGAACTGACAGGCTTGTATTGGATGTGGAAAAATCTGTCGGCCGATATTGTCGGTCTTTGCCATTACCGCCGCTATCTTTCACACCGTCCGCTTGACCGCAAGCTTCGCGCCGTTTTGACCGAGGAGCAGATCGTCAAGCTTCTCGAAAGCTACGACATGATTCTGCCGAAGCCCGTTTCTCTCGGCCGCAAGAATGTTTACGAGCATTACTGTGCCGCGCATTACGAGAAGGATCTGCAGACCACGCGCGAGGCCGTCGTGACGCTGTATCCCGAATACAAGGACAGCTTTGATGCGGTGATGCAGTCGCACAAGACGTATCAGTGCAACATGTTTATCGCCAAAAAGGAGCTGGCAGACGCCTATTGCAAGTGGCTCTTTGACGTGCTGCAATACGTCGAGGATCACACCGATATTTCGGAATACGATAACGTACAAAAGAGAATTTATGGCTATTTGAGTGAGCGCCTGCTCAGCGTGTGGGTGCATCATCAAAAGCTGAAGATCTGTCATAAATGGTACGCGAGCACCGAGCTCACTCTGAAAACGGTGGTTCGTGTGTTCAAGGATAAGCTGAAAAAAGCAAAGTGAGGCCAATATGGAATATCAGTACGACTATCTGATCGTCGGCGCAGGACTTTACGGCGCGACCTTCGCACAGCAAATGACCGAGCGCGGCAAAAAATGTCTCGTGATCGATCGCCGCGATCATATCGCGGGCAACATCTATACCGAGCAGGTCGAGGGCATTGACGTGCATGTGTACGGCGCGCATATCTTCCATACGAGCAACGAAGCGGTATGGCAATATGTCAATCGCTTCGCACAGTTTAACCGCTATACGAACGCGCCCGTTGCTAACTATAAGGGGGAGATCTATAATCTGCCCTTCAATATGAATACCTTCAATAAGATGTGGGGCGTGATCACGCCTGCCGAGGCGATGGCCAAGATCGAGGAGCAGCGCGCGGCGCATGCCGTCGACGAGCCGAAGAATCTCGAGGAGCAGGCCATCAACCTGATCGGTACCGACATCTACGAAAAGCTCGTCAAGGGCTATACCGAGAAGCAATGGGGACGCGATTGCAAGGAACTTCCGCCCTTCATCATCAAGCGTCTGCCCGTTCGCTTCACCTACGACAACAACTATTTCAACGACCTCTACCAGGGTATTCCGATTGACGGCTATACGGCCATGGTTGCCCGCATGCTGGAGGGGGTTGAGGTGCGTCTCGGCGTGGATTTCCTCGCCAACAAGGCCGAGCTGTCCAAGCTGGCTAAAACGGTCGTCTATACGGGTACGGTCGACTCCTATTTCGATCATTGCTACGGCAATCTCGAATATCGCAACGTGCGCTTTGACACCGAAATTTTGAATATGTCGAACTATCAGGGCAACGCTGTCGTCAACTATACCGACCGCGAAACGCCCTATACCCGCATCATTGAGCATAAGCATTTTGCTTTCGGCACACAGCCCAAGACTATCATCAGCCGTGAATATTCGGTGGAGTGGAAGCCGGGTGACGAGCCGTATTATCCCGTCAACAACGAGAAAAACGGTGCGCTGTATGAGAAGTACCGCGCGCTGGCCGAAAAGGAAACGAATGTGATCTTTGGCGGTCGCCTCGGCGAATACCGTTATTACGATATGGATAAGGTCATTCTTGCGGCGCTCGAGCAGGTAGACAAGCAGTAAATTACAACGGGCGGGGAGGAAACTCCCCGTCCCTATTTTCAAACATAGGCGGAGAGTATGGAACGGAAATCATTTGCCAAAAACTACATTTTTAATTTGGTATATCAGGTGCTTGCGATCGCATTGCCTCTCGTCACCACGCCCTATCTGTCGCGCGTGTTGGGGGCAGACGGTATCGGACAATATTCCTTTGCTCAGTCGATCGTCTCGTATTTTGCACTCGCGGCGGCACTTGGTAGCACGCTGTACGGTCAACGCATGATCGCGCGCGTGAATAACGATCCGGAGGCACGCTCGCGCGCTTTCTGGGAGATCTTCCTATTTCGCGTGGTGGGTGCGACGGTCGCTACATTGATCTATTGCGGTGCGATCCTGCCGAACTGTGACGACAAGCTTTTGTATATTGTCGCGGCCATCGAGATATTGACCGTGGCCTTTGATATTACGTGGTTTTACCAAGGCATGGAGGATTTTCAGCCTATCGCTGTCTGCACGGCGATCGGACGCATGCTGGCGATGGTCGCCATCTTTGTATTCGTCAAGGATCGCGGCGATTTGATCGTTTACGTCATTTGCTACTGTGCATCGATCATGGCGGGTAATATCTTTTCGTGGAGCGGCGTGCGGAAATATCTGTCGCCCGTTTCGATCCGCAGTCTGCGTATCTTTCGACATACGTTGCCGTCGCTCGCTCTTTTTGCTTCGCAGTTTGCCATTCAGATCTATACGGTGCTCGATAAGACGATGATCGGCTTGATCACGCGCTCAGATTTTGAAAACGGCTACTACGAGCAGAGCCAGAAGCTTATCAAGGTGTTAATCGCGCTCGTAACTTCACTTGGCGTCGTGATGGCGTCGCGTGTGGCGGTTCTGTGGCGGGAAAAGAAAAGGGAAGAGGTCTACGATCTGATGTACGGCTCCTTCCGCTTTACCTTTGCTCTGGGGCTTCCCATGGCGGTGGGGTGTATGCTGATCCTGTCACGCTTTGTACCGGTCTTTTATGGTACGGGCTTTGAGCCCGTCATTCCGATCATTCGTGTGCTGGTCTGGATGTTCCCCATCCTCGGCTGCAGTAACGTCATCGGTATTCAGCTTCTCGTGCCGACGGGAAGGGAAAAGTACTTGACGCTTTCGGTGATCGTGGGCGCAGTGGTTAATGTGCTCCTTAATTCGGTTTTGATCTATTATCATGCGGCAATGGGCGCGGCGATTGCATCGGTGATTGCCGAGTGTGCCGTGACGGTCGCGCAGTTTATCGTCGTGCGCCGTGAGTTGAAAGCGACGAAGGTCTTGAAGATCTTTGTTCGATATGCGGCCTTGACGGCTGTGATGGGAGCGGTCGGCCTCGTTGTGGCACATTTTGCACCGGGCGGAATCCTCGGCATCGCTGTGATCGCGATTCCGTGCGTGGTCGTGTACGGCGCCCTTTTGCTTCTGTTTCGTGATCCCGTGTTTGCATTCTTTAAGAACAGAAATGGGTAATTCATTCTTTGAGGGACTAAAAAAGTCCCTCTTTTTTATTTTGGAGCTTATAGCGATACAAAGGCTTGGTTCGGGAAAATGATTGGTTTTCGGGCGACCACAGGTCGCCCCTACGGGTATAAAACGCAGCCACACAGCCATGGTAGGGGTCGGCGCCCTCGACGACCCGCAAAACAAACGTATATACACCGCCAAACGGCGAGAAAAAACGAATCGTCTCGGGTCGTCGAGGGCGCCGACCCCTACCGAGGTGATAGACAACCGTTCGGTGCGGGGTTCTACGAAACGGTCGCATTGTTTACCAAACGTTCCCAAATTGGGACAGGGGCCCGGTTTTGGGGGCACAAGTTTTCGTAGAAAATGACCGCGAGGCGCATGCCCTAAAATCATGGTCAGGAAAGTTTTTTTGGGGGGGGAGCGCGAGGGGCCTTTTTTCAAAAAAAGTCCTCTCGCAAAAAAACTCCTCGCCAATAACAAAGGGCCTCCCCGAGGGGAGGCCCAACGTTTATTCGTTTGTGTTAAGAGAAATCAGTTCTCTTCCTTCTTCTTTGCAACGAAGGCAAAGCCGAGGACAGCCACGAGAGCGATCACTGCGTAGGTGCTGTTCAGAGTACTGCCACAGCCCTTCTTCTCCTCTGCGGGAGCGGCCGTCGTGTCCTCAGGAGTAGCCGTATTGTTCTCGGAATCGGTGGATTCGGTCGAATTGTTGCTTGTAGTATTGTTATTCGTGGGGGGATTGGTGCTTTCGTTAAAGATCAGCTCGCTTGCCGAGGCAATGGCATTGTCGATCTTTGCCATTTGTGCCTTCATGGTAGAGGCTGCACCGTTCATATCGGTGATCTCGGCCTCGATGCTTGTTACGATCTTGGAATTGTCGTCCACGATCGAGTTGTTTGCCGGCCAGCTTACGATCGTCGTAACAAGAGACTGGGAGCCTTCGCCGTTTACCGCGTAAGAATAGTCTATGTACTTGGCGAGCTGCGAGTCATCTGCATTACCGCCGATACCGCCGTTTTTGAGATTGTTGCCACTGGTCGTTGACAGCTTGCGTACGCTGGTGTCATAGCAGTTTTTGATCGTGATCTCGGAGCCCGACTGTGCACGCAGGTATCCGACGATACCGCCGACATAACAAGCCGCTTCGGTATCTGCCGTGGTCAGCTTACCCGTGTTATAACAGCTCTTGATAAAGGTGTTATAATAACCGACGTTCTGTGTACCGCGCTCGGTGTAGGCGAGAATACCGCCCAGATAGAAGGAGGCACCTGCCTCACGGTTGCCCTCCAGATCGCCCTTGTTTACGCAATGGGAGATCTGGTAGTCAAAGACGCCCTTGATCTGACCGACGATACCGCCGACGACCTCTTGCGCGGTTACGTCTGCACGGTTGATACAGAAGGTGATCTTGACGACGTCACCGAGACCGTTATCGTCTCCCGCCAGCGCCTCATCGTCTATGATTGCACCGATGAAGCCGGCGGCTATGCGACCTGCCGATTTTACGCTACTCGTGCTAGAGACCTTGACGTTGGTGACCGTCAGGCCGGCCTTGGCGATGCCGATGAGCGCACCACTTTCGCCGTAGGCAGACACGTCGACGTTGTCGAGCGTCAGGTTCTTGACGGTCGAGCCGCGGCCGATGCTTGCGAACATACCGCCGTTGGAGGCCTTGCTGATCTTCCAGTTGGAGATCTTATGATGGTTGCCGTCAAACGAGACGGTCGAGTTTTTCATAGCGAGGGGAAGGATCTCGTAGCCGGTCAGATCGAGGTCGGCCGTCAGCTTGAAGTACTTGCCGTCAAAGCTTACGGCATCATCGCTTCCGCCGACCTGTGCGGCATCGTGGTGGCCGTTGTTCAGCGCGGAAAGTGCGGCGAACTGTGCGGCCGTAGCGATCTCGTAAGGAGCGGCCTCGGTTCCCTTATCCACGGGGGCGCCGTTGTTGTAATACCACGTATAATCACGCTCCTTGCCGTCCTCGACGACGGTGACGGGCATTTCGATCTCGGTCAGCCCCGCGATTGCGGTGTCGATGCGCTCAATCATATCCAACACGCTTGCCGTGCCGGAGCTTAAGGGGACGTCGGTTTCCGCCGAGTCGACCACGCCACTCGTGGAAAGTACGATATTTCTTCCCGAATGAAGGATCTCGTATTTGTTTGGCGATTCGGGCTTACAAACAGCATAGCAGTTGGTAAAGAGCTTTTCGGGAATCTCGTAGTCGGCACAGAAGCCTGCAATTCCCGCATTGTGTGTAAAATTCAATACGGCGGCGGGAGCCGTATTGGGTACGGTGGAGGGAACGACGGCGGTGCGCTTGCTGTAGTCGAAGCAGTTATAGTAGACCAGCTCGTTTTCATACGGAGGCTGGGGGTTCATGCCGCCGACGCCATAGCAACGGATCACACCCGAAATGCCGCCGATGGACGGAGTGCTTGCCGTAGCGTGTGTTGTAGCCGAGAGATCACCCGTATTGTAGCAGTTTTCAAAGTAATTGTATACCCATGCCGCGTTGGTGGACCACTCGTGGAAGCTCAGGGCGATGATGCCGCCTACGTCTCCGTTGAAGTATCTGGCCTCGTCCGAAACGCCCGTTGCGGTGAGGTTGCCCGTGTTGGCGCAGTAGCTTGCCTGTATGGAGGCAGGGCCGGTCAGCTTGCCGACGAGACCGCCTGCCGCGGAGTCTGCGGTAATGTTGGCTGCGTTGGTGCAGTATGAGGCCTTGACGCAGGTCGCAATGCCGAGCTGCTCACCGACACTGGGGACCCAGCCGAGAAGACCGGCAGCGATACCCGTGTCTACGCCGAGCTTATCGGGGTGGTGCGCCGTGATCGTTCCGCTGACGTGAACGTTGTAGAACTCGTAATCGCCGTAAAGAGCGGTAGCCGCAAAGCCGGCCGCGTTTTTAGAGGCGTGCAGATTCACGTTTTCCAAGGTCAGGTTCGAGGCCGAGGATTCTACGCCGACCTGCGCGAACAGACCTGCGTTTTCTGCGGGACTGGTCAGCGAGCCGACGGAAAGGTTGCTGATGTTGTGGTTGTTGCCCTCAAAAACAACTGTTTTTGAGGTCGTGACGGGTAGATACGCGTAACCTGTCATGTTGATATCGGCGGTCAGCTGAATATAGACGGTCGTCTTTTCGGTCAGCGCCGCGATGGACGTTCCCAGGGCGACGAGGTCGTTGGCCGAGCCGACCGAGATGTCGTACGTGATCGCATCGGCCGATACGGGAAGGATCACGAGCGTGCTCATGACGGTCAGAACCACGAGCAGAATTGCGACGGATCGGACAAGGAATTTCTTTTTCATAGGGGATACCTTTACCTTTCTTTGGGATTTGACTCGATACCGAATGTCTATCTTATTATAGCATCTTTTCGTGGGGGTGTCAATAAAATCTACGCACATGCCCTTCATTTTTGACATATGTAATGATTTTTTGAACATATTTTTTGACAGATTTCACAAAATAATGGCGATTTGACGCCTTTCCGTTCTTTCGAGTGCTTGAGGAATGCTTCTTTTCTCTTGACATCTGTTCGGAAATATACTATAATGAATAGGTAGAAGAAACGACGAATACAGATCATTAAAGGAATATCAACATGAGACCCGAATTGCTTTCCCCTGCGGGGAATTTTGAAAAGCTGAAGGCCGCGATCCGCTACGGTGCCGATGCCGTCTATCTGGCGGGCCGTCGCTTCGGTATGCGCTCGGCGGCCGATAACTTTACCGACGACGAGCTTTACGCCGCGGCCGAGTACGTGCACGCGCACGGAAAGAAGCTCTATCTGACGCTCAACACCATGCCGCACACCGACGAATATCCCGAGCTCCGCGCCTTTCTGTCTCGCATTGCGGGGGCGGGGATCGATGCCGTGATCGTCGCCGACTTCGGCGTGATGACTCTCGTCCGAGAGGTGCTTCCCGAGATGGAGCTTCACGTGTCGACGCAGGCGAGCATCGTCAGCGTCGAGGCCGCACGTGCTTATGCCGCACTCGGTGCGAAGCGCCTGGTGCTCGCGCGCGAGCTGACGCTATCGGAGATCGTGAAAATTCGCGAAGGGCTTCCACCCGAGGTCGAGCTCGAGGCCTTTATCCATGGCTCGATGTGTGTCTCCTATAGCGGCCGTTGCATGCTCTCGCATCACCTGACGGGCCGCGATGCCAACCGTGGCGCGTGCACCCAGCCCTGTCGCTGGGTCTATACCGTGACCGAGGAAAAACGCCCCGAGTCGCCGCTGCCCATCGAGCAGAACGAGCTCGGTACGTTTATTATGTCCTCGAAGGACATGTGCACGATCGAGCATATTCCCGCGCTCATCCGTGCGGGCATTCATTCCTTCAAGATCGAGGGACGCATGAAGAGCGCTTATTACACGGCGGTGGTGACGAACGCCTACCGCATGGCGATCGACGCCTATCTTGTTGATCCCGAGGGCTATCAATACGATCCGCGTCTGTGGCGCGAGCTTGACAGCGTGTCGCACCGCGAATATTGCACGGGCTTTTATCTCGACGAGCCGATGGCTGAGCCCCAGCTCTCGACGATGAACGGCTACATCCGCGAAAAAGCCTATTTTGCCACGGCGCTCGCGAAGGACGAGGTGTCGGTTCCCGAAAGCCTTGCCGCACGTGTGGCGGCGGGGGAGCTTTATCCCTTTATTCAGCGGAACAAGGTATCCGTCGGCGACCGAGCCGAGATGATCTCGCCAGGGAAATTCGGACGCGCCTTCTGCGTGGAGGAGCTGTTTGATGCCGAGGGGGCGCCGATTTCCGCCGCACCGCATCCTGCGCAGATTTTTTTCTGCGCCGTCCCCTTTGCCGTATTCGAGGGTGATATTATGCGATCGGGCGATGCCGATCCGATCGGGAATTGAGGTTTTTTATGATCATAGAATTGCTCAAGGCCGTATTGTACGGCATTCTGGAGGGGATTACCGAGTGGCTGCCCGTCAGCTCGACAGGGCATCTGATTTTGCTTGACGAGCTGTTGACGCTCAAGGTTGCCCCCGCGCTCGGGCCCACCTTTGCGGACGAATATTGGAGTATGTTCGAGGTCGTGATCCAGCTTGGTGCGATCCTCGCCGTCGTCGTGATGTTTTTTGGCAAGCTCAACCCCTTTTCCCCGAAAAAATCCGGCCTTGAAAAGAAGGGAACGTGGGTATTGTGGGGCAAGGTCTGCATCGGCAGCATTCCTGCAGCGGTGATTGGTATCGTGATCGACAAACTGATCGAGAAGGCTACGGGCAAGGACATCGACGGCTGGCTCTACAATTGGCAGGTCGTGGCGGCGGCGCTGATCGTGTACGGCATTCTCTTTATCGTCATCGAGCGCTTTCATCGCGGCCGCGAGAGCGACGTTGCGACGGTGGACGATATTTCCTGCCGTCAGGCTCTGGCGATCGGCTGCTTCCAGGCGCTTGCCATCGTGCCAGGCACGTCACGCTCGGGCTCGACGATCCTCGGCTCTCGTCTCATTGGCATTTCCCGCTCTGCAGCGGCCGAGTTTTCCTTCTTCATGGGCATTCCCGCGATGGCGGGCGCGTCGCTCATCAAGGGAGCAGGCTTTTTGAAGTACGTGACGGAGACCGACGTGAGCGTGCCCCTGACGGCATGGCTCGTGCTGCTTGTGGCCGCCGTGGTGGCCTTTATCGTGTCGATGATTGCTATCCGCTTCCTGATGGAATTTGTTAAGCGCCACAGCTTTGCGCCCTTCGGCGTGTACCGCATCGTGCTCGGTGCACTCGTGATCGTCTGGTTTTTGATGCGGTGACGGTATGAGTGAGGAAAGAAAGCTAAAGATTCCGTACCCCATCATCGTCGAGGGAAAATACGACCGCCTACGCCTCTTGAGCGTGTGCGAGGCCGAGATCCTGGTGACCGATGGCTTCGGCATCTTTAAAAAGCAGGAAAAGCTGTCGCTTTTTCGTCAATTGAGCCGGCGCACGCCGCTGATCGTGCTGACCGACAGCGACGGGGCGGGGAAGGTCATTCGCTCGCATCTGTCCTCGGCCGTGCCGAAGGAGCGCCTGATCCAGCTTTACATTCCGCAGATCGCGGGCAAGGAGAAGCGCAAGGACGCGCCCTCGGCTGAGGGAACGCTCGGCGTCGAGGGCATGGAGCGCAAGCTCCTTTACGATCTGCTCGCACCCTTTGAAAACGAGGATTTGGTTTCTGCGCGCAAGGAGAACCCGATCACCAAGACCGATCTGTATCTCGACGGTCTGGCAGGTGGCGCTGACAGCGCGGCCAAGCGCGATTCGCTGGCCGTATCGCTTGGATTGCCACGCGGCATGACGGCAAACGCCCTGCTTGCCGCGTTGCAGATCCTTTTATCCCACGACGAATACTGCGCCCGCGTGCGCACGTCGGGGGAGGCAGACCAAACCACGTGAGGCATATTATGGACAACAAACAACCGCAAAACGGGGAGCGCAAGGACGTTTTCGATCGGATCATGTCGTGGCGCATGCTTGCCTTTGCACGCCCGATCTATCAGAAATATAAAGAGATCCTTTTGTATCTGCTGTTTGGCGCGCTGACCACGCTGGTCAATGTCGTCGTATTCTTTGCATTTACCGAGTGGATCGTGCTCGACGTGCTCGTGGCTAACGCGATCGCGTGGGTCGCGGCCGTACTCTTTGCTTACCTGACCAATCGCACGTGGGTCTTTGCCTCTCGTGCACGGAGCGCCTCGGCGCTGGCAAGGGAAATCCTTTCCTTTTGCGGCGGTCGCGTTCTTACTCTTTTGTTCGAGGAGGCGATGATTTGGCTCTTTATCAAGCGGCTCGGCCTTTATGCGATGGCGGTTAAGCTGGTTGCACAGATCGCGATCGTCGTTTTGAATTACCTGATCAGCAAGCTTCTCGTTTTTCGCAAAAGGAAAGAAACGTGATCGTGCGATCGTGTTTTCTCTTGACAAATGAAAAAAACGGATATATAATGGTGTCAGCGAAGAATTGCTGACACCGTTTTTTCTTGGAGGAAACTATGAAGGTTTGTATCATTCAGCCCGCCTACTCGACGGACTATGCCGCTTCGGCGGACTATTTTGAGCGCGAGCTTGCTCTGATGCGCGAATGCGTCGAGCCGCTCGACCTGATCGTGATGCCCGAGATGTGCACCATTCCGTGTCTGGCACCCACGAAGGAGCAGGCCGATGCGAGCAGTGCGGCCTTTCACGACCGCTTTATGCAAGAGGCCGCCGAAATGGCGCGCCGCTGTCATGCGATCGTCTTTGCCAACGCGCGCGACGTTGCCGCGGGCGGCGAGCGCAACACGACCTATGCGTGGAATCGCGAGGGTGAGGTCGTCGGCAAATATTTCAAGCAGCATCTGACGCCGGGCGAGGTCTCGAAGATCCGCCTGGACAGCGATTACACCTTTGAGCATTCCGAGCCGACCGTGATCGAGATCGAGGGTATCCGCTTCGGCTTCCTCGTTTGCTATGATTTTTATTTCTACGAGATGTTTCCAAATATGGCGCGGCAGAAGCTCGACGTTATCATTGGTTGCTCGCATCAGCGGAGCGACACGCACGATGCGCTTGCGCTTATGTCGCAATTTTTGGCCTACAACACGAACGCCTACGTCGTCCGCTCGTCGGTCTCGATGGGAGAGGACTCGCCCACGGGCGGCGCCTCAATGGTCGTATCGCCCGACGGCCGTGTGCTCTGTAACATGAAGAGCCGCGTGGGGCGAGAGATCGTTGAGATCGATCTGTCGCAGAAATATTACAAGCCTGCGGGCTTTGGCAATCCCCCCTCCGCGCATTACGAGTACGTGGAGAAGGGAAGACGTCCGTGGAAATACCGCCCTGCGGGCAGTGCGATCGTGCGCCACGAGGCGATCATGCCCTATCCGCGCGTTTGCGCGCACCGCGGCTTCCACACCATTGCGCCCGAGAACAGCATGCCCGCCTTCGGTGCGGCCGTGGCGATGGGCGCGGAGGAGATCGAGTTTGACCTGTGGGCAACGCGCGACGGCGAGATCGTATCGATCCACGATCGGACGCTCGACCGTGTATCGAACGGCACGGGCTACGTGTACGAGCACACCTACGGCGAGCTTCTCGCACTCGATTTCGGGTGCAAGTACGGCGAGACCTTCCGCGGCTTGAAAATTCTGAAGTTCGAGGAGATCTTAAAGAAATTCTCTTGCCACGTCATCATGAATATTCATGTCAAGACCCCACAGGCGACGGGGGAGTTGCCCGAGCCCTATCTTGAGAAGTTGATTGGCCTTGTGCGGCAGTACGACTGCGAAAAATACGTATATTTCATGTGCGGCAACGACGACGTGCTTGCACAGCTTTCGCGCCTTGCGCCCGATATTCCGCGCTGTTGCGGCGGCGGTGTGCGCCCGTGGGAGATCGTCGAGCGTGCGATCGCGCACGGCTGTGCGAAGGTACAGCTGTTCAAGCCCTATTTTAATCAGGAAATGATCGAACGCGCACACGCGAACGGTATTCTCTGTAACGTGTTTTGGTCGGACGACGAGGAGGAGACGAAGCGATTCCTTGACATGGGCATTGACACGATCCTGACCAACGATTACCATCGCATCGCCGAGGTAGTCAAGCAATGGAAAGGAGAGCGTCGATGAGCAAGCATATCACCATGCGTTTCCCTGAGGGAAAAGCCAAGGTGCTGACGCTCAGCTACGACGATGGTGTGCGGCAGGATCTCCGTCTGATGGACATTCTTGATCGCTATGGCATCAAGGCGACCTTTAATCTCAATGCGGGACTTTATGCTGTCGAAGGCGGTCATCGTCGCATGACGGCCGAGGAGATCACCGCGGCCTACGCGGACCGTGGGCACGAGGTGGCCTGTCACGGCTATACGCATCCCTTTCTCGAAAGTTTGCCTGCTACCGCCGTGGCGGATGAGATTCTGAGTGATCGCAAGGCGCTGGAGGCTCAGTTCGGACACATCATTCGCGGCATGGCGTATCCGTACGGAACCTTTTCCGACGAGGTCGTGGCGGTTCTTCGTGCCTGTGGTATCGTATACGCGCGTACCACGGTCTCGACGGAGAAATTTGAGCTGCCCACCGATTGGTTGCGGCTTCCCGCAACCTGTCATCACAAAAACCCCCGCCTGATGGAGCTGGCAAAGAGCTTTGTCGAGCTTTACGTGGGAAGCCGTCCCCCCAAGCTGTTTTATCTTTGGGGACATTCCTACGAGTTTGACGATGCCAACAATTGGCATGTGATTGAGGAGTTTGCCGCGTATATGGGTGGCCATGCGGATGCGGTCTGGTTTGCGACGAACATCGAGGTGTACGAATACATAGAGGATTACAAGCGCTTGCGGACGTCGGCTGACGGCCGGATCGTGCACAATCCGACGGCGCGGACACTTTGGTTCGAGTGCAACAAGGAGCTCTGTGCAATCCTCCCCGGACAGACGTTGACGCTGCCTAAAGCCTAAAAAAGAAGCCGACTCATAAATAGCGACGTCCCGAAACGCAGTTTTATGTAAGAGGCGGTGTGACCGAAATGGTCACACTGCCTTTTGCCGTTCAGCCGGCTTTCTTCTTACCTTTGCATCTACCGTGCAGGGCGATGCAATCGTCCTC
>CAYULZ010000017.1:0-443 GCA_964445865.1 uncultured Lachnospiraceae bacterium
GACGTCGGAGTGATCACCGAAAATGTTGAGTGCGTGAGAAGCAACCGCACGGGCAGAAACATGGATGACGCAAGGCAGAAGCTCGCCTGCGATCTTGTACATGTTCGGGATCATCAGAAGAAGACCCTGCGATGCGGTGTACGTCGTGGTCAGAGCGCCTGCTGCCAGAGAACCGTGTACCGTACCTGCGGCACCTGCCTCGGACTGCATCTCCATTACCTTGACATTCTCACCCATGATGTTCTTCAGGCCGGCGGCAGACCAGGAATCGGTCAGCTCAGCCATAACGGACGAGGGCGTAATGGGGTAGATGGCAGCTACCTCGGTAAACGCATAGGATACATGCGCCGCCGCGGTATTACCGTCCATGGATTGCTTTTTTCTTTCAATTGCCATGTTTAATAACCTCCGTTTAGCAATTAATTTTTTCCACCCTTAATGAT
>CAYULZ010000017.1:453-19008 GCA_964445865.1 uncultured Lachnospiraceae bacterium
ACCACAAATCTTCAAATAAGTAAAGAGGTATTTTTTATTTTTTGAAGAAAAATACGAAAAATATTAATTTTTTTTGGAAAAATATCCGTTTTTATTCGTTTTTGAACACATGTGATTGGGGGAGATCAAGGAGGAGGAAGGGTACGCAGAATCTATGCGCGAGCGTAGATTCAAGTCCTTCCCATTTCTTGTGGCGCTCTTTGGTTCCGTCACTATTGACAGAAAGGAACGCAAAAGCATCGCAAAAAGGAAGGTCTATGGCAAGCCTTGAAAAGGCTCGGCCGAAACCTTCATGACGCTGTGCCGCATTCGTTCGCCAATGCTTGACAAACGCTTTCTATCGATATATAATATAGGTATCACCCTCTCAAAAAGGAGCGTTCTATGAATATAAATGCAAAGAAAAAAGCGATCGTCATCTTTGCGATCGTTGCCACCGTGCTCATTGCCCTCACCGTAATTCTCGTCCTCGTCCTACATAAGGACTACATACAAAAAACCAAATTTGACCATATCCGCGAGGTCAGCTACAACGACGTCCGCGTCGTCGGTAAGGACGGCCTGCTCTACCTCTGCCGCGACGGCAAGCTCATCAGTGACGGCTACGTCTCCCTGCGGAGCGTCAACGACGGCTACGCGGATGCCGCCCCCCATTGGCTCGAGGCCGACGACACCGTCCTCTTTGACTACTACATCGCCCGCCGCGCCGAGCAGTCCCAATACCTGCTCGTGACCGCCGCCGGCGAGGAATACACCGTCTCGGGGGACAACTACTCGCTCGCCGAGATCCGTCTGCCCTACCTCATTTTCGTCAACAACACCACCGGCCGCCGCGCCGCGCTCTCTCTGCTCCGCATCGATTCCGATCTCTCGCGCAAGTCGGGCAACGAGCTGACCCTTGTTCCCTTCACCGAGATCACTCCCGTGCGCGAGCACGCCGAGGACGCCCTCTACTCTCATCTGGAGGTCAAGGACGACACGGCCGAAAAGCCTTACGCCGTCTTTGCCGCCGACGGCATGCAGATCCTTGCGGCCACCGGCTTTGACAAGCAGATCTTTACCGACGGTGAGAAGCGCACCGCCGTCTATTACGTCGACAACGACACCCACACCGTCTATTCCTCGCGCGGCGAGACGCTTGCCGTCGGCCAAGCACCCATCACGGTCGTATCCAATGAGTGGGGCTATATGCCCTTTGCGCCGAGCGAGCAGACCGAGCTTGCGGGCGTAGCCGTATTCTCCTATCAAAAGAGCTACCGCATCACCGACGCGTCGCTCGACCTTACCGCCCTGCAGGTCTTTGACGGTTCGCTCGCGCTCCCCGTCAAGGACGCGACCGACGTCGTTCTCTATTCGGCGACCGACGGCTCGTCTGTGCGTTACACCTCGCTCGAGCGACCGACCGACAGCCTGCTCCGCGCAACGGCAGAAGGCAGCGCCGACTGCCTTTATCTGGCCGAGAGCGGCAAGCTTCTGCTTCGCTCCGCACACGCCGATATGACCCTTGTTCCCACCCTTTCGAGCGAGACCTGCCTCGTCTTTGCGAGTGCTGAATACGATGCGGCGCACGACGGCGCACACCATCTGCACGTAACGCGCGAGGATACGAACGCCGTCACCGTAACGATCGAGGAGGGCACAGTCGTCTCACCGCTGTACGCCAACGGCGGCACCGAGCGCGTAGACGGCGTATTCCTACTCGAGGCCACGCAGGAGGAGCGTCCCGTCTATCGCCTGCTTGCCCCCTTTTCGCCCCGGCTGTTCAGTGACGTCTACGATCGCATCGAAGCCTTTGTAACGGCCGACATCGTCTGGGCGCGCGGCACGAGCTACTCGCAAAAGACCTACACCTTCCTTGATCCGATCGCGGATCAGATCGCGGCAACCGTGTACGCCTCGAAGGAGGATTTTGCCAAGCTTTTCTTTGAGCTTGCCGACTGCCAATCGCTCCTCGCCGACCCCTACGACAGCGACAGTGCCGTTCCCGTGGTTCTGCTCCGTTTGTCCTGCTTTGAGGACGATACGTTGACCTCGTCGATTCGCTATTTCGCGCTTTACCGTTCGATTCCCGCCTCCTCGCCCATCTTTAATTCGGGCACGCTCCGCGTGTTGGAGGTCGGAAAGAATCTGGTACGTGCCGAGCCCGTCAGCTTCTTCCCCGAGGAAAACGCCATCGTTTGTTATAACACCGACTTCTCACACGTCTACCGTTTGAACGACTCGCACGTGCTCTCCGAGGTCGCCATGCTTCCCTACCACGTCTCGCATATGATCTCCGACCGCTCCGATCCCTCGCGCAAGTATTTCGTAGTCAACACGGACGGCGGCAAGTACGGTCTGTACGACGAGTCGGCCGCGCCCGTTCTGCCGCCCTATTACGATCGGATCGAGTCGATCGACAACGGTCACATCGTCGTCTCGCTCCGCGGAGCGATGGGCGTGCTCTCCTACGACGGCGGCAAGCTCCGTCAAGTGCTCGATTACCGCTACGCCAACGTTTACGCCCTGCCCGATCACGGCTATCTCGTCGCCGACGGCAACGAAACCGTATCGCTTTACGAGGGCAAAAAGGAGATTGCCGACGATCCCATTCAATCCTATCAATATCTCACCTCGTACACCATGAGCGAAGACGGAAGCATTCACATCGGCTACGATGTCCTGATCTCGATGGACGGCCGCCTGTGGCTGCACGAGTCCGAGACCCGCTACGAGCCGCTTGCTGATGACGTAGAGCAACCTACCGTATCCTATCGAAGCATCGAAAACGAGCGAGCGACCGCCGTGTATTACTACCATGAAAACAGCGTCGTCGACATTGACGTAATCTATCCCACGGCCGAATATCGAGCCGCCTTCGCACTCGCGACGCCGCCCGTCGGCGACGGCTGGTACGATTCGCCCCGTGCCGATCCCACCGTAGATGCCCCCGTAACCGCATCCGATATTCTCGCCTCGGATGAGTATATCGTAAAGCTGTACACGGCAAAGCAATGATGGGCGACACAAAAAACGCCTCGTAACGGGAGGACCAAGGCCCTCCCGCAAAAGGAAACCGCTTGTATAACCCATTCCGTCATGCCGCAAACCGAGTGGTTTTATATAACCATGGTAGGGGTCGGCGCCTCGACGACCCGCAAAGGAAACGAACACACATCGCCGAACGGCGAGAAAAAACCATCTCGTAACGGGTCGTCGTGGGCGCCGACCCCTACCATGGTTGTAAGGAACAGAGAAAGCCACCGCCGAACGGGAAACAAAAAAACGCCTCGTAACGGGCGACCGCGGGTCGCCCCTACTAGGTGTTTATATTTTTGGGATCAAATTCGGGAAAGCAAAACAAATAATAATCACACTCATCGCAACAACACGCAAAGCCTTGCTCTCCATTTCCAAGACAAACGGAAGGCTCTCCGGGCGTGAGCTCCACACCGGAAATATCTATTACCTTTCTTGGAATATCCTTGCCCATATATCCCCCATCAGCATATAAAAAAGGTGCGCAACCGAAGCCACGCACCGAAAACCGCAAACTCCGATTGCTGCTACACAAACTAAATTAGAATTAGGGTATTCACCATAACCATTTAGTAGAGCTTGCGATTTTACCAAGTTCAAAAATGATTATGGCGAAAAAAGGGTACCAATATCCCTATAAAGGAAAAAATACCACGAATCCTAATATTCAGTTTGTGTAGCATCCTTATTATATCATACACTTTGAGAAAAATCAAGCAACTTAAAAGAAAAAAGGACCTTTCAGGTCCTTTTTTCTTTGATTCATTCTATGGATTCCACCGAAAGCGTTTTCGCAGGCGGAACAGATACAACGAGATCAGCCGTGTTAAGGCAATATCGTAAAGCACGAAAACCATTTCCGCAAGCACGAGCAGGCCAACGAGCAAAATCGATGAGGGCATTTCCGCCGAAGGGAAAAGAATCCATTTCCAGACTGCGGCCAGCACGATGAGCGCCACGTGGAAAATCAACTCCTTGAGAACCCACCGAAGAACGCGCGGCCGCCGCTCCAGCTTCTCCTTGACGATCGGATAATATCCGAAAAAGAGCACGTAGGTCGCCGCCACGCCCTTGTTCGGCAACAGCACGAGCGAGAGCACACCCGTTACCGCAAAGACGAGCCACGGCGCGCCGCCGCCGTATTCGATCACGGCGATGACGCAAAGCAGGGAGGCAACGACCGCCATCGAAATCTCCGCCACCTCAAGGATCGAGCCGATCCACAACAGCACCACGCCGAGCGCCGAAAGCATCGCGCACACCGTCAGCCGTTTCGTATTGGTTTTTTCCGACATAAGCCTTTGCCTCCCTTCGCAATTTCGTTAACAGCAGGAGATCAGATCGCCGCCACAGCATTCACAGCAGCAATCCGCACAAAGAAGTCCCGAACAGATGTCACAGCCCGAGCAGCCGCCGCTCTGCGACGTCTGATACCCGCCGCCGTAGCCGTTTGCCCGATGACGCAAGCGCTCCTGCGCCGTGCGGTATTCCTGATTGTACGGATCCATCGAAACGGCGACGTCAAAATACCGCTGAGCATCGACGAACGCACTGCGCTTGACCATCACACAACCCATCAGGAAATTCCACTCTGCGCCACGCTCGGGCTCGGGGATCTCGTAGAGCATCGATTCCGCCGCGCGGTCGTTGCCCGCGTTGAGATTTCTGCGGATCTCGTTGTAGCGGGGATTGCCCGACGACGAGGTATTGCCCGCGTACGAGCTGTTCTGGTTGTAGCTGCCCGAGCGATTACCGCTCGTTCCGCCATTTTTCCGCATGGCCTGGATCTCCTCGTAGGCAGCGTTGACCTCTTTCATTTTTTCGCTGGCCAGATCGGCAAGATCGCTGTCGCGGTACTTGTCGGGGTGGTACTTGCGCGCCAACGCGCGGTACGCCTTTTTTATTTCATCATCGGTAGCCGTGGGCGACACGCCCAACACCGAATACGGATCCTTCATTCCTTTTTCCGTCCTTTCCGTTTCTTCGATTTTTTCTGACAGCCCGCTTCCCTTTCGCGATTGATCCTTTCGATCCGCGCAGGCATGCCGAGATATAAAACGTTATATACGATATTTTTTAAATCCTCGCATTCAAATTCGATCAGATCGACGGCGGCCTCCGCACCAAAGAGCTCGTTTTTGAGTGCAATCTCGATGCCCTCGCGCTCCTCGGCCGTCGGCACGTGGCCGTAGAGAAGCAGGAAGGGATTGTAGCGGCCGCGCGTCTCGTCCTCCTCGGCGTCGTCAAGCGCGTCGGCAATGTAGATCCAGCGGCCGATGCACCGTCCCGCCGCCGACGCGACACGCGCCTCGTCCTCGGGCAGGCCGAACGCCATGATGTCGGCAAGAATATCCCCGAAGATGGCCGCGGGCTCGTCAACGCTGCTCGGCGCCGTTGCCTCCAGGGCGGACAGCCGTGCAAGGCCCGCCGCAATTTGTCCGTCGAGTGCCGAAAGCCCACGCTTATCGGCCTTTTTGCGCCACCTTGCCGCAAACGGTCTGGTAAGCGCGGCGCGCAGGCGCTTGACGCCCCGCTCGTCGGTCAGATCGTCGAGGATCTGATGATAGGTCAGCAAAGCCGCCGCCGACGCACAGTAGTCGAGCACATCGTTGCCCCTCAGAACGTTGCGCTTGCGGAGCGGATGCACGAAGCACCGCTTCTGCTCGTAGCGCGGCGACTCGTGGGCGAGCGCCATGCGACAAACGGCCAGAAAGGCAATGTCGTAGCTGAGCGTCATACGCGAGCATTGCCCCGTGCACTTGCCCATTGAGCGGCAGAGACCGCAGTAGGTCGCACGGTAGCATTCGTATTCCTTTACCTTCAGCTCCGAGCTTTCCACTCTTACGTAGCCAAACATGCGCGCTCCTCCGCTTTTTGTTTCATACCTTTTAATGATAGCGTACTTTTTGCAAAATTACAATACGAATTTGTAAACTTTTGTAAACTTTTTGCTCGGATATGCCCTTTTTGGCAAAAAATTTGCCGAAAGTACGCCGTTCGCGCATTTTTTTGACCCTTACGGCCCGACAGATTTTTCAAAAGCTCTTGCCAAGCATGTCCGACGGTGGTATAATAAATGTAACATGTAGCATTTGGGAGGACGGGCAATGAAAATCGTGATCGTGGGCGGAGGCTCGGTAGGCGGTGCCATTTGTGCACAGCTGGTGGGAGAAGGACACGACATTACCGTCGTGGACACGAGCTACGCGGCCCTGAATGAAATATCCAACACCTGCGACGTGTTCTGCGTGGCAGGCAACGGCGCGGAGGTATCCGTTCTGCGCAAGGCGGGCGCGGAAAAGGCGGATCTTCTGATCGCCGTCACGTCGGGCGATGAGATCAACATTCTCTGCTGCTCGGCGGCCAAGAAGCTGGGCACGGCGCACACCGTTGCGCGCGTGCGCAACCCCGAATACTCGGAGCTGATGCACCTGATGAAGAACGAGATGAACCTCTCGCTGACCATCAACCCCGAGTTAGCGACCGCCAAGGAGATCTACCGCTTCCTGCGATTCCCCTACGCCGCCAAAATCGATACCTTCTGCCGCGGGCGCGTCGAGGTCGCCGAATTTGCGGTAACACCCGACTCGCTTCTCTGCGGTATGACAATGGGCGATCTGCGCGCCAAGCTGAATCTGCGCTTCCTCGTTTGCAGCGTGCTACGCAACGGCGAGGCCCATATCCCGTCCGGCTTCTTCCGCATCGAGGCGGGCGACACGATCTGCGTGACCGCCGCCGAGGACGAGATTGCCGCCTTCTTCAAGGCACTCAAGGCCTACAAGCGTCCCGTCCGCAACGTGCTGATCGTCGGTGGCGGCCGCACGACCTACTACCTCGAAGCGCTTCTGCAAAAGAGCAAGATCTCCTCAACCGTCATCGAGCGCGACGAAGCGCGCTGCCGCGAGCTTGCCGAGCAGTTCTCCTGCACGGTGATCTGCGACGACGGTACGAAGCAGGAGCTGTTGCTTGAGGAAGGCATTGAGACAGCCGACGCCTTTCTGGCGCTGTCGGACGAGGACGAGGAAAACGCCATCGTTTCGATGTACGCCAAAACCGAGAACGTCTATAAAATCGCCACGATGATCCGCTCGATGTCCTACGCCGACCTCTTTAAGAAGGTCGGGCTTGAGAATATCGTTTCGCCCAAGGCCTCGACTGCTACCTATATTCTGCGCTACGTGCGCGCCATGGCGAACGTGCGCGGCTCGGAGATCGAGTCCCTCCACACCTTCATGGACGGCCGCGTCGAGGCACTCGAGTTCCTCATCAAGGATGAGATCAATGGCATCACCGACATTCCCTTAAAGCAGCTCCGCCCCCGCGCGGGCATCCTCGTCGCCTGCATCGTGCGGCGCGATCGCGTCATTATCCCCTCGGGTGACGACGTGATGCAAAAGGGAGATACCGTCATCGTCGTCACGACGGGCGGACAGCTCAAGGGAATGAGGGATATCGTATCATGAATTACCGTATGCTCGGATACCTTTTGAGTATCATTTTACTGATTGAGGCCGCACTTCTGCTCGTACCGACGGTCGTCGCCATGATCTACGGTGAGAGCGTGTTGCCGTTTCTGATTACGATCGGACTTCTCGTGATCGTGTCCGCGCCCTCGGCGATCTTCCGCCCGAAGAATCGCCGCATCTTTGCCAAGGAAGGCTTCGTGTGCGTGGCCGCCGCGTGGATTTTGATGTCGGCCTTCGGCGCGTTGCCGTTTATGTTCAGCGGTGCGATCCCGCATTTTGTCGACGCCTTTTTTGAGACGGTGTCGGGCTTTACGACTACAGGCTCATCGATCCTGCCCGCCGTTGAGGGTCTGCCGCGCGGCATTCTGTTTTGGAGAAACTTTACCCACTGGGTCGGCGGCATGGGCGTGCTCGTCTTTATGATGGCCATTCTGCCCATGGCAGGCGGACAGACCATGTACCTGATGCGCGCGGAGGTACCCGGCCCTACCAAGGGCAAGCTTGTCCCGAAGATGCGGCAATCGTCGCTCATTCTCTACGGCATCTATTTTGCGCTGTCGGTCGTGATGGTCATTGCGCTTTTGCTTTGCGATCTGCCCCTGTACGACGCGCTCGTCAACACCTTTGCGACGGCGGGCACGGGCGGCTTTTCGGTGCTGAACGCCTCGATCGGCGGCTACAACAACCCCGCCGCCGAGTGGGTAATCGCCATTTTCATGGTCGTGTTCGGCGTTAATTTCAATCTGTATTTCTTCTTGCTTCTCGGCCGCTTCCGCGACGTGTTCCGCAGCGAGGAGCTTCGCACGCATCTGGGGATCGTCGCCGTGGCAACGACCGCGATTGCCATCAATACGGCGCATCTATTCGAGTCGGTTGGCGACTGTATCCGTACGGCTTTTTTCCAGGTCACGACGATCCTATCGACGGCGGGCTATGCCACGACTGACTTTAATTTGTGGCCGGAGTTTTCCAAGGTCATATTGCTGCTTCTGATGATCACGGGCTCGTGCGCAGGCTCAACGGCAGGAGGTCTCAAGATCTCGCGTGTGCTGATCCTTCTCAAGGGCATTGCGCGCTCGGTACGGCAAATGCTGCGCCCGCGGTCGGTGAACGTCGTTCGCGTGGACGGTGAGGCTGTAGAGGACGAGACGGTACGCACGGCGCTTGGATATCTGGCGATCTATCTGCTGATCATTTTGATTACGTTTCTTTTGATCTCGCTCGACGGCTTTTCGTTCGAGACGAACCTGACGGCAACGCTGACGTGCATCAACAACGTCGGCCCCGGCCTGGGTGCTGTAGGTCCGACGGGCAATTTTGGCGGCTATTCGTATTTCTCAAAGCTGCTTTTGTCCGCCGCTATGCTGCTTGGTCGACTTGAGATCATGCCCTTGATGATTCTGTTCTCTCCGCGTACGTGGAGCAGAAAGGCAAAATAAACGAACCGTTCGGCTGCGAGGCGCAGTCGAACAAAGACCCGCGTGCTCTCGCACGCGGGTCTGCTTCTTTTTTCCTTTATCAAGGCTCACTGCCTGCGGGTTGCCGCGGCGTGTCCTTTTGCCGAATTCGCTCCCTTACTCGTCGATCGATACAAATCGCTCGCGGGCTCGGAACAAAAGCGATACACACCAAATGCCCGCCAATGCGACCACCGTGTATACGATTCGGCTGACCAGTGAGGTTTGACCTCCGAACAACCATGCGACGATATCAAATCGGAAAAGCCCGATGCTTCCCCAGTTCAATGCGCCGATAATGGTGATGAGGAGGGCAATTCTATCCATAATCATCGTCATTCCTCCTTGAACGGATTTTTCCGCCCGATGTTAGTGTTCGCCAAGCGTCGCCGTTTATGAGGGGGATTTTATGGCATTTTCTTTGAAAACTTTTTATTTTTCGCATTCTTTGCTATTCGGAAAAAAATGATGCGTTTGTAAAAAACACTTGCAAGAAAGAATCTTTGTTTGTCGTAATGAGCATTCTTTGTCATTTAACAAAGAACGCTCCCAAGAAAATAAAGCAGGGCTCTGCCCTGCACCCGCTGCGCTCCCGACGGCTTTTTGAAAGCCGTCGGGACTTTTTACTTCTCGAAAACGAGACACCGAAGGGGCAAAAAGTACGCCCCTTCGGCTGGTTAGTTTATTTTATCCCCCCCACATTATGGGTGCGTTGTGGGCGTTTGGCTTCAAAACAACTTCCACATGATGTAACAACGAATCGTTTTGCACGAAGGTTAAAAAATGGATGGGGGAGGTCAAGGAGGGGGAAGGGTGCGAAGAATCTACATGCTTGTCGTGTAGATTCAAGCCCTTCCCTCTCTTTGTGGCGTTCTTTGGTTACTTTCTTCCGCTATTGGAAGAAAGTAACAGAAAAAATCATTTAAAAAGCCTTTTCTGCAAGGATACCTCCTCAGACATCACCCAGCCGTCACAAAAATTCACACAATTTTGCTACAATAGATATTTTATGTTAAAAAAATCGTGTTACAATAACACCGTTATTATGAAATCGTTTGCTTTCATGCAAGAAAGGAAAAACCATGCTGGAATTAAAAAATATTGCCAAGCAATACGTAACGGGTGATTCCACGGTCAACGCGCTCGGCGGCGTCAGCCTGCGCTTCCGTCCAAATGAGTTCGTTTCGATCCTCGGTCCCTCGGGCTGCGGCAAGACCACCATGCTCAATATCATCGGTGGCCTGGATCGCTATACGAGCGGCGACCTCGTCATCAACGGTCGCTCCACGAAGGAATTCCGCGACCGTGATTGGGACACCTACCGAAATCACTCGATCGGCTTCGTCTTTCAAAGCTACAACCTGATCCCGCACCAGACCGTGCTCTCGAACGTCGAGCTCGCGCTCACGCTCTCTGGCGTTTCCCGCAACGAGCGCCGTGCGCGCGCCATTGAAGCGCTCCAAAAGGTCGGCCTTGGGGATCAGCTCCAAAAGAAGCCGAGCCAGATGTCGGGTGGTCAGATGCAGCGTGTGGCCATCGCTCGCGCCCTCGTCAACAACCCCGATATTCTGCTTGCCGACGAACCTACCGGTGCGCTTGACACGCAGACGAGCGTACAGATCATGGAGCTTCTGAAGGAGGTCGCTCGCGACCGCCTGGTCATCATGGTCACCCACAACCCCGAGCTCGCCGAAGCCTACTCGACGCGCATCGTGCGTCTGCAGGACGGTCTGATTCTCTCCGACTCCGCCCCCGTCGACGACGAGGAGCTTGCCGTACTGCTGAAGGCCGCCAAAAAGGAAGAAAAGACCGAGCAAAAGCTCGAGAAAAAGGAAGCCAAGGCCGCCAAGAAGGCCGCGAAAAAGGCGGCGAAGAAGACCTCGATGTCCTTTGCCACTGCCCTCTCGCTCTCGAAAAACAACCTTTTGACCAAGAAGGGCCGCACCATTCTGACCTCGTTTGCGGGCAGTATCGGTATCATCGGCATCGCACTCATTCTCGCCCTGTCGAACGGCATTCAGGTCTACATTGATACGGTACAGGAGGACACCCTCTCGACCTATCCGCTGACACTGGAGGCCACGACGGCCGACTATTCCTCGATGATGTCCGCGATGCTGGAGGTCTCCGAGAACGAGATCGAAAACCCCGATCCCAATAAGATCTACGTCGACGACTCGCTCGGCACGATGATGTCGGCCATGACAGCAACCGTCGAGAACGACCTGACCTCGTTCAAACAATATCTTGACGAGCATTACGACGAGATCAAGGACTCGGTCAGCGACGTCAAGTACACCTACAACTTCGATCTGCAGGTCTATACCGCCGACGGCAAGGTGCGCGTCAGCCCGACCGAGATCTTTGACAACATGGGCGACATGTTCTCTGGCATGAGCGACATGATCACCGAATCGGGCATGTTCAACGTTATGGGTGAAATGATCGACAACCAGGAGCTGCTCGATCAGCAGTACGAGCTCGTCGGCGAGGGCAGCCATTGGCCTACGAACGCAAACGAGGTCGTGCTTGTCGTCGGCAAGGACAACCGCATCAGCAAGATGACGCTCTACATGCTCGGCGTGCTCGATCAGGGCGAGCTTGAAGAGGTCATGGCAAACCTTCTCAAGGAGGACAGCTCCTACGAGTCGGCACACATGCAGGAATACAACCTCTCCGACTTCCTCGGCAAGAAATTTATGCTCGTCAACACCTCGGATTATTTCACCCATGCGGGCGGCAAGTACGTCGTTGACGGCGTGGAATATCCGACCTGGAAGGATATGCGCGAGTACGGCTTTACCGATGCAAACGGCGCACCCCTGACGCAGGAGCAGTTCATCACCGCCAACGGCACCGAGCTTGTGATCTCGGGTATCGTCCGTCCGCGCGAGGGTGCAACCGCCACCTCGATCTCAGCGCCGCTCGGCTATACGAAGGATCTGACCGATCTCATTCTCGAGTGGAACACCGAGAGCGAGATCATCGCCCAGCAGAAGCAGACGCCGAACAACAACGTGCTCAACGGTGCGACCTTTGAGCGTACCCCCTACACCCGCGAGAACATCGGCGATCTGATCGACCGCGTTGGCTCGACCAACATGAACCGCTTCTATAGCATCGTCACCGCGATGCTCCGCGACGAGCCGCAGTTCCAGGGCATCTGGAGCGATAAGGCGTCCGCGCTGACGATCTACGTCGCCACCCTGAACGACAAGGAAATGGCCGCCGTCATCGGTGATCTTGTGGCTGAGGCCAAGGAAAGAGCCGCGCTCGATCCCACGGGAGCCGCGGCGGCTCAATTCGAGGGCTTCCTCGGCATGCTGGCCATGCCCGATCCGAACGATCCCGGCAAGCTGACCGGTGTTACGATCGACAGCAACAACGTCGTCAAGCTCCTGCCCGTTATGTCCGACACGCAGATCCTCACGCTCGTCGGCGGCCTGCAGAGCTTCTGCTCGGTCGAAAAGACCGATGCCCTGTTTGCCTCCATTCAGGAAAAGGTTGCAAACGGTGAGTGGCTGGCCAACGAGAAATTTATCTCGATGATGCTAAGCTTCCCGAACCCCGAGACGGGCGAGCCCCTCCTCGACGACGAGATGTTCGCCATGTTTGAGGCCACCCTCTACGACCTCGTTCCCGATAAGGACGAGACCTTCGATTCGATGCTTCTGAAGCTCGGCGATGCCGAAAAGGCGTCTCCCGCCACGATCAACTTCTACTCGAAGGACTTTGAGTCCAAGGACAAGATCGAGGGCTTCATCAAGACCTACAACGACTCGGTCGACGAGGACAAAAAGATCCAGTATACCGACATGATCGGCCTGATGATGTCCTCGATCTCGACGATCATCAACGTCATTTCCTACGTGCTGATCGCCTTCGTCTCGATCTCGCTCGTGGTTTCCTCGATCATGATCGGTATCATCACCTATATCTCGGTGCTTGAGAGAACCAAGGAGATCGGTATTCTGCGTGCCATCGGTGCATCGAAGAAGGATATTTCCCGCGTGTTCAACGCCGAAACCCTTATCGTCGGCTTTGCCGCAGGTCTGATCGGCATCGTCGTGACCGTACTCTTGACGCTGCCCATCAACGCGATCATTCGCGCGCTGTCCGGCATTCACAACATCGGTGCTGCTCTGCCCCCCGTTGCGGCGATCATTCTCGTCGGCATCAGCATGCTGCTGACCTTTATTGCAGGTCTCATTCCCTCGGGCGTGGCCTCCAAGAAGGATCCCGTCGAAGCGCTCCGCTCCGAATAAGCACTTACCAAACAGAAAGGCTGCCTGCCGCGCACGCGCGGCAGGCAGAAAAAGATAACCGTTATGGGAAAATTCAAGCAATCGCTTTACCGATTCTTTTACGGCCGATACGGAACCGATACGCTCAATAAATGTTTGCTCGGGGTGTATATCGCCCTCGTGCTCGTCTACACCGTCGTGTCGCTCTTTGTCACGAATGCGCTGTTCACGCTCGTTTATCTTTTGCTGTCGATCGCTCTCGTGATCTGGATCTTTGCGCGGATGCTCTCACGCAAGATCGCCGCGAGACGGCAGGAAAACGAAACATTCTGCGGCTTCTTCCGCCTGCGGCGCAACAAGTTCCGCGACCGCAAAACGCACGTCTACAAAAAATGTCCCGCCTGCCGCGCCGTTCTGCGTCTGCCGAAGGCCAAGGGCAAGCACGCCGTCGTCTGTCCGCGCTGTAAGCACCGCTTCTTCGTGGGGAAATCGTGAGTTGGGGTTGAAGCTTTTTTGAGAAACTTTTTGAAAAAAGTTTTTCAAGCTCTTCAAAAACTTTCAAAAAAAATTGGGGCGTACAACATCGTACGCTCCTTTTTCTATGCCTACGTTGCGTCCCCGATTCGACCCCACAACCGGGAGTTGGGATCCGGTTGTGGGGACGATACGATTTGTAGAAAGCAAACGGTACACAGGGCACAAAAATTTGTTTGAAAGTTTTTGGGAAGCTTGAGGGGCTTTTTGAAAAAGCCCCTCAGTTAAAAAATTCCTCCGTTCAAAATTGCTCACCGAATGCGGCGCACGGTACGGCGTGGCGGTTCGCCGTTCTCGTAGGCGCGTAGGACGGCACGGATCTCGGCGGCCGTTTCCGTCGTAAAGACGAAATGCCGACCCGAAAGCCCCGTTCGGACAAGCTCGGACGCGCGGTCGGCCATATAGGTCGGCAGGCTGTTGAAGATCAGGCTGCGGTGCGCGGGCGCGCGGAGCACGGGAAAGGCCGCGCCACGGCGATCCACCAGAACGGTCTTGCCGTCGCGGCAAGTATCGCAGGAGCCAAGCTCCTTTGCGACACATTTTTCGGTTACCATCAAGGGCAGGCGGCCGTACACGACGGCCGATGCGCCACGGCCGAGATCGCGCAGCTGTGCGAGCGATAGCTCGGGCGAAAGAATCACGTCGGCAAGGCCGAGCGAGCGGCAAACGGCCGCTGACGCGGCGTTCGTCACGTTCAGACGCAGGTCGCCGTGAAGCGTCATGCCCGTCTGCTTTGCCAGCGCAACGTGGCCGAGATTGCCGAGCAGCACGTGGCGCGCCCCAAGCGTCTCGGCGCGCTTCAGCTGTGCGAGCACCTGCTCGCGCTCGCCATCGAAAATCACGGGCGGCAGCAGCACGCCGTTCGTCTGCCCCTCGTAATGCTCGAGCGGCGTATAGCTAATATCAAAATAGGCAGTGGCCTCGTCAGACACGGCGTGCGGCTGATAGAACACCGCCGTTCGCCACAATCCTTGCGGCGCGGGTGCTTCGGGCATGATCGGTGCGGCCGCCAAGAAATCGGCCGCGCTTCGTGAAAGCGACGGCATCAGCGTGTCGAGCGCCTTGCGGCGCAGGGCGTTGAGCGCCGAGATCGGTACCATCAGCCCCTCGTCAAGCGTCACCGAAAGGTCCTTGACCCCGTAGGGCGTGCCTCCCCATTTCGAGAGCGAGCGCGTAACCGTGGCTTCGTCGATCGGCGCGGTCCGCGCCGCCTGCGGCACGTCGCCGCAGACCGTCGTGCCCATCGGCTGTACGGTCAGCGTCATGGGCTCGTCCGCGCGGATCGTCGCCGCGAGCGTGATCGGTATTTTGCGCTCAATGGCCGTAAAGGGTACGAGCGAACGCGAGCTTTCTTTATTGGTTTCCGAGCGAACGCCGAGCATCTTGCGGTCGATGCGCTTTTCGTAATATCCGTCGGTAAACCCGCCGCGGGAAAAAATCTCGGCGAGCGCGCGCATCTCCGCGGGGGTCGCACCGCGCGACTCGTCGAGTAGCCGCCGCCAGATGCGCGTGACGTCACGGACGTACTCGGGTGACTTCATGCGCCCCTCGATCTTGAGCGAGGCCACGCCCATCTCGCACAGCGCGGGCAGGTGCTCGGCAAGAGACAGATCCTTGAGCGAAAGCGGATAGCTCTCACCCTTTCCCGTACGGTAGGGCAGTCGGCAGGGCTGGGCGCATTCGCCGCGATTGCCGCTTCGTCCACCCACGAGCGAGGAAAAGAGGCATTGCCCCGAATGGCTGACACAGAGCGCGCCGTGGACGAAAACCTCGGTCTCGATGGGCGAGGTACGGACGAGCGTCGCGAGGTCATCGCGACCAAGCTCACGCGCCGCAACCATGCGCGAAAAGCCGCGCTCCGACAGCAGGCGCGCGGCGTCTACGTTGTGTCCCGCCATCTGCGTGCTTGCGTGGAGCTCGATCGGAACGCGCCGCCGAATGGCCTCTGCGCCGCCGAGATCGGCGACGATGAGCGCGTCCGCGCCTGCAAGGTAGGCGTCCTCGGCGGCGTGCAGGAAATCGGAGAGCTCGCGGTCGTAAACGAGCGTATTAAGAACCACGTAAACCTTCGTGCCGTAGGCGTGCGCAAGGCGAATGCTCTCGCACAGCTCGTCGGTTGTAAAATTCTTCGCGTGGATCCGCGCGTTAAAGGACGACATGCCCATATAAACGGCATCCGCGCCTCCTTCGACGGCCGCGCGCAATGCGAGTGGCGACCCCGCAGGAGATAAGAGTTCGGGTTTTTTAGTCATAATTTGTTGATGTGAGGATTTTATTGTGGGAACTTTTTGAAAAAAGTTCCCACACCCTCAAAAACTTTCTGGAAATTTATTTTGGGGCATGCGCCCCGATATTTTTCTACAACAGCCTCGTTCCCCGCAACCGGGCCCCAACTCCCAGTTGCGGGCCGTTTCGCAGGAACCCAAATCACACGGTTTTACGAAACAACCGCGCGTTGGGCTTGGAGTCCGAGCGCCGCCTGTGGCGGATAAAGCGAGGATGACAAGGGAGAAAATAACGAGCATCGGAAGCGAGCTGCGCCGAGCGACCGAGGCGACTATATTTTCGACTGGGTGGGGCCCAATGCGCGGGACACGACTCACCGTAGAAAAGAAACGAAACGCACGGTACAAATAACCAGTTTAAGGTTTTTTGGGGGTGTGGGGGACTTTTTGCAAAAAGTCCCCCATAAAATCAATTCATTCCCAATCTTGCTCTCAGCTCGCGGATCTCGGCGCGGAGCTCCTCGTTCTCGCTCTCGAGCTCAGCGATGGTGTCCTCGGCGATCGAAAGCTTGGATTCGAGCGCCTTCGCCTTTCTCTGCGACTTGATGCGATCCGAGCAATAGTCCAGCGCGCAAAGCAGAGCAGCCTCGGTTTTCGGACAAGCCGAGCCGATCTCCTTCATTTTGCGATCGACCATGCCGACGAGCGCCTCTACGGTCTCGGCCGGCTCCTCGGCGATGACGTTCATTTGTACGCCCGCGACAGTGATCGTATACTTTTGCTTCATGAAAAACCTCCGAATTTGTCAAATTCCCCTTGAAAAATGCTCCAAAAGAGTGTATAATAAATTATCAATTTATATTATAGTACAAAATTCCCCTTTTGGAAAGAGGATTTTCAAAAATTTAACAGAAAGAACCGAAAAAATCATGGGATATTTCAGAGACAGCCACAGAATCGTCGTCAAGGTCGGCACCTCGACCCTGACGCATAACACGGGACACCTCAACCTGCGCCGTATCGCGTCGCTCGTGCAGGTGCTCTCCGACATGAAAAACCACGGCATACAGGTTGTGCTCGTCTCGTCGGGCGCGGTCAGTGCGGGCGTGGCGAAGGTCGGCTTCGGCCACATTCCCGACAGCCCCGAGGAAAAGCAGGCGATGGCCGCGATCGGTCAGAGCGAGCTGATGAAGCTCTACGACCGCTTCTTTTCGGACTACGGCCACACCGTCGCGCAGATCCTTTTGACCAAGGACGTGCTTTCCAATCCCGATCGCCGCAGTGCGGCCGAGAATACCTTCAACCGTCTGCTCGAGATGAACTGCATTCCAATCGTCAACGAAAACGACTCGATCTCGACCGACGAGCTGACCAAATTCGGCGGCAACGACATTCTTTCGGCCTACGTGGCCGAGCTCTGCCGCGCCGACCTGCTCATCAACCTTTCGGACATCGACGGCCTCTTTGACGCCGATCCTCGCACGAATCCGAACGCGCGTCTGATTGACCGCGTCGAGGCGATCGACGATAAGATCGTCGCCATCGCGGGTGGCGCGGGCACCAATCGCGGCACGGGCGGTATGATCGCCAAGATCCGTGCGGCCGAGCGCGTCACGTCTGCGGGCATTCCAATGTTCATTCTCAACGGCCAGAATCCCGAGGTGCTCTATACCCTGCTCGACGGCGGCCACGTGGGAACCTATTTTGTGGCAAAGGAAGCAAAGTAAGATGGCAGAGGCAAGAGCAACGAAGAAGGGGCGCCGCCGTGCGCCCCTTTCCGATAAAAAGAAGCGCGAACGCATGGCCGAGATCGTCGCGCGACTCGAGCAGATCTACCCCGATGCGACCTGCGCCCTCGAATACGGCGGCGAGCCCTGGCGACTGCTTGTGATGGCGCGCCTGTCGGCGCAATGCACCGACGCGCGCGTAAATATCGTCAGCCGCGAGCTGTTCGCCCGCTTCCCGACGGTCGACGCGCTCGCCGACGCGCCACTCGAAGAAATTGAAGCCATCGTGCGTCCCTGCGGTCTCTTTCGCACGAAGGCACAAAGCATACGCGAGGAGTGCCGCATGCTCCGCGACGAGTTTGATTACCGCGTGCCCGACACGATGGACGAGCTGCTCTCGATGCCCGGCGTCGGGCGAAAGATCGCCAATCTGATGCTCGGTGACATTTACGGCAAGCCCGCGATCGTCGCCGACACGCACTGCATTCGCATCTGCGGCCGCTTCGGCATGTACGACACCGCGCTCAAGGATCCGACGCGCGTCGAAAAAATCATGACCGCGCTCGTCGAGCCCGCCAAACAGTCGGATTTCTGCCACCGTATCGTGCAGTTCGGGCGCGACGTCTGCTCCGCCCGCGCCCCCAAGTGCGAAGAATGTCCCCTGCGCGACGTGTGTGAGATGGGGTTGGATATAGTTAGTTTGTGATCAATGTTTTTTACGAGAAACTTTTTGAAAAAAGGTTCTCGCGCTCTTCAAAAACTTCCCTGAAATTTATTTTAGGGGCATGTGCCTCGATATTTTTCTACAGCTACCTCGCTCCCCACAATCGGGCCCCAACTTCCGGTCGAAAATATAGTCGTCTCGGTCGCGTAGCGTAGCTCGC
>CAYULZ010000018.1:0-15794 GCA_964445865.1 uncultured Lachnospiraceae bacterium
CAAGTGGATCCTCAACGAGTTCAACAAGCTCGCGGGAAGCGTGACGAACGCCCTTGACAAGTACGAGGTCGGCGTAGCACTTGCCTCGATCTACGACTTTACGTGGGATATCCTCTGTGACTGGTACATCGAGCTCTCCAAGGTTCGCCTGAACGAAAAGGGCACGCCCGAGAACCTCGTGGCACAGAACGTGCTGGCTTACGTGCTCACGGGCACGCTCAAGCTGCTTCACCCCTTCATGCCCTTCATCACCGAGGAGATCTATCAATCTCTGCCCCACACCGATGAGAGCATCATGATCGCGGCCTACCCGAAATTCGACGAGGCACTCGTCTTTGAGAGTGATGCCGCCGCGATGAGCCGCATCATCACCGCGATCAAGGCCATCCGCGCACGCCGCAACGAAATGAACGTCGTTCCCTCGCGCAAGGCCAAGGTCTATATTGCGACCCGCTACACCGATGCGTTCAATGCAGACTCTGCCGTCTTCTTCCACCGTCTCGCCTCGGCCTCTGAGGTCGAGATCGCGGAGAGCTTTGAGGGCGTGCTGAGCGCGGACGAGGCCGTACAGATCATCACCGATTCGGCAACGATCTTTCTCCCCCTGTCCGATATCATCGACACCGAGAAGGAAAAGGCTCGCCTGGAAGCCGAGCAGAAGCGCCTGACCGGTGAGATCGAGCGTCTGTCGAAGAAGCTTTCGAACGAGGGCTTCGTCGCAAAGGCTCCCGCCGCCGTCGTGGAGGGTGAACGTCAGAAGCTCTCCAAATACGAGGAAAATCTCGCAGGTGTCGTAACGGCACTTGCCAAGCTGAAATAATCACAAAGAGCCGACGCGGCCGTTGCATGTCAACGGCCGCGTTTTCATATACTGTACGGGAGGAATTCCGTATGAAGCTTTTGATTGTTTTGTTACTTACCGCCGTCCTTTGCCTCAGCGGCTGTTCCGCGCCGAGCGTATCCGCCTCGGGACATGCGGAGGAAGCAGTCGCGCTCCCCGAGGATGTACGCGCCATGTGGATCTCGCAATTCGATCTCTCTCTCATGTGCCTATCGAACGGACAAGCCAGACCGCGCGAGGATTTTGAGTCCCGCGCCGTGCTGATGGTATCCAAGCTCCGCCTGATCGGCGTCAACACCGTCTTGATTCAGGCGAGACCGAATGCCGACGCGCTGTATCCGTCCGCGCTCTTCCCTCCCTCGGCCTATGCCGTAGGCCAAGAGATCAACGCGATGGACTACGACCCCTTTGGCATCCTCGTCGAGGCCTGCCGAAAAGGGGGAATTTCGGTGCATGCGTGGATCAATCCCCTGCGCGCAATGCGCGTCGACGATCCTCGCGTGCAAAGCACGTCCTACTCGGTGGGCGCGTGGATCGCCGAGGGCAAGCCTTACGTATCGGTCGTCGGCGATTGCTATTATCTCGATCCCGCCTATGAGGAGGTGCGCTCGCTCGTCGCCGCAGGCGCATCGGAAATCCTTGAGGCCTACGACGTCGACGGTATTCACATCGACGATTATTTTTACCCGACCACCGATCCGGCCTTCGATGCGGCGGCCTTCGCGGCCTATCAGGAAAGCGGTGGCAAGCAAAGTCTTGGCGACTTTCGCCGCGCGCAGACCGAGGCACTCGTCTCTGCCCTCTCCGAGGTGACCCGCGCGCACGGGCGGCTCTTCGGCGTCAGCCCCGGAGGAAATACGAAACGAAATTTCGAGGAGCTTTACGCCGACGTTGAGCGCTGGTGCACCCAAGGCTTGCTTGATTATCTCTGTCCGCAGGTCTATTTCGGACTCGAACACGAAACCCATCCATTCACCTCGGTTTGCCGCGAATTTGATGCGTGGGCGACCGCCGCCGAGATCCCGCTGATCGTCGGTATGACGCTTGAAAAAGCCGCCAACGCAAGCGTTGGCGGCGAGGATCGGTATGCGGGCACGGGAAAGCGCGAGTGGATCGACAACCGCGACGTGCTCGCGCGTTGTCTGCGTGCGACGCAGGAGCTTCCCTCCTGTCGAGGGGTTGCGCTCTTTTCCTACCGTTTGTTGTTTTCCCCCGAAAACGGGGCGGAGCATGCGCCGACCGCCGAGGAGCGCGACACGCTGATCCCCGTATTCAAGGAAATGGATTGGTAAAATCAGGCTTGCGGCTCCGTAACATCGGCCACACGGAAATATTCGTCGGCAAACAGATAGATATATCCGTCAATATACACAGCGCGCATATCGTTCAGTGAATAGTCATCACCCAGGAAATTCGTCCACCACCAAAGCTTCAGCTCTCCGTCCACGTATTTCAGCAGAACGTACTTTTTGTTTCCTCCGTTATCATGACCAAAGCCAAACAGCTTCTCCTCACGATCGATCAGATAAGACTTATATTCCGTGCTGTAATATTCCATATAGTGGTTGGCAAAGGGCGTATATTCGGCAATCGCCTCGACACCCGCTTCCGTTTCGGTATAGATCTCGACCTTGGTCATCGAATTTTTTTCACCGATGCCGAGCAGCAGCCCGTCACCAAACTGAATGAGAGAGGTCGAGAAGCCGGGGATCGTACCCGTATCCTTGTAGGTAATGTTGTGAACGTCGCTCAAATCGAAGAAAAATACGGGATCGGTCTGCTGAATGGCGGTACAAACGTAGCCCTTTGTGCCGTCAAAGCGCGCCGAGCGCACGGTTTCTCCTGCGGGCGCAAAATGCTCGACCGAGGAAACGATTTGCATGCCGGCAATATCGACGGCAAAGAGGCTGGCGTTGACCTCGTTTTCCAAAAAGTTGTCGTATTTTCGCTTCTTCTCATACCGATCGACGCTCGTCGAGGTCACGATGCGAAGAATTCCCTCATATTCGTCCAACGAATACTGATCCTTGACCGTGCCGTCTACACTCACCGTACCGCAAGGGGTAAGGCCGTCGTCCGCGTAGGATACGCGGAGCACGTCGGACTTTGTTCGAACGGTGACGATATCCCCATCCTTTTCCTCCTCGGCGCGACCGCGAACAAGATAAAGGGCATCGCGCGAGGCATACAGTTCGCCGCTGTACGATAGACATCCAAGCCCAGCCTCAAAGGTAAGACTATCCGCATCGATACGACTGATGACGGTATAGGAAGGCGTTGTCACCTCCTCGGGGATCACGATCTGCGACAGAGGAAGGGCTTCAAAGCCCGACCCGCAATCGATCTGCGGCACAAAGGTCTCAAGCTTATCGTATTCCCACGGACTCTGCACGTAAAAGCGATTCAGCAAATACAATGTTCCGTCGGTTACGCGCGACGAATGATAGTCACCGGCAACCGTTACTCGGTTCTTCTCGCAAATTGCGCTCGGATCGGAAACGTCCAACGCGATCACCGCTGTCTCGTTACGGTTCCGCGCATCGTCCCGACCGATATAATACGGGGCAATCAAAGTCAGCGTACGGCAATCCTCGGAGAGATACATCTCCCACGGAAATCCCCGATAGGAAAGATAACGCGTCTCCTGTGGAGCAAGCGTTATGGCGAATTGTCCGACCTCTTGCGTATCGTCTCCTGCAATGTCATACACGTGCAGGAGTGTCTTGCTCTGCTCCAGATAATAAATATACCGATCGCTGCGCTTGATGAGGTCGCCCTCGATCACGCCCTCGACCTGGTTGTCGGTGGCCTCCTCGTAGCGCTGCGAAGCTCCATTGGCCGTGCCCGTAGCCGCGCCATCGCCGGGATCGCCCGGTGCCATCGAGTCATTGCCCGCGGCGCCTTCGGAATCCTCAGCCTTGGCACCAAAGCCGCTGAACAGGCGGTCAAAGAACGTATATTCCTCTTGCAGCTCCATCGCACGCAGCGTCTTATATTCCTCCAGCTTTTGTATCAGCGGATAATATTCGCTGTCGCGATACTGCTCGATGTTCGTCGTATCCCGATTGGCCAGTCGGTAAATCCCGAACGAGCCGAGCACGATGCCGAAGCAAGCCGCGGCAGCCGCTACGGTGATCCATGCCCGTCGGTGCGGGCTTTTCTTTTTGATCTCGGCCTCGGCCAAATACTTCTCGTCGAGAAGCTCCATGGCGTCGAGCATCTTCTTTCTTCTCATATCTCAATTCCTTTCTGCTCCAGATAGCACCTGAATTCCGCGCGCAGGCGGTGCAAGGTGACCTTCGCCGCATTCTCGGTCATGCCGAGATCGGCGACGGCATCGCGAACGCTACTGCAATAGAAGTAGCGGCGCACAAACAGCTTACGGTTTCTTGCTGACAGAGAGGCAACAAAGCCGTTGATGGCCTCGCGCAGGGCGACCTCCTCGGAGAGAGGCTGCTCGGACGGATCGGGCAGAAATTCCTCCACCTCGTCGAGAATCAGCTCCATCGCGGCCGATCGCTTTTGCGCGCGGCCGTGCCAATAGCGGTTGAGTGCCAAATTACGCGTGATCTTCCCGAGAAAGGTTGAAAGACGGTTCGGCTTATGCGGCGGCATCGCCTCCCATGCGCGCAGGTACGTATCGTTGACGCATTCCTCGGCGTCCTCCGTCGAATGCAGAATACGATACGCAATGCTGTGACAATAGGTACCGTATTTCTTCTCGGTTTCCTTAATCGCGGCCTCGGAGCGCTCCCAATATAAGCCTACGATTTTTTGATCTTCCATAGCGTTGTCCTCCCTTTCGGGTTTGTTTTGTCGAGCTCTTCACCCTCATACACCGCAAAAGCCGCAAAAAGGTTACAGAAAAGGAAAAAATTTTTTTGAGAAATTCTAATTTTATTGTACCACAACTTGCAGGAAAACGCAAGACGCAAGAGAAAACCGCCGAGGATGACCGATACGGTCGCCCTCGGCGGCGTTTTTATGACTCTTTATTCGCCATCTTTTTGGCTCGCTCGATATATTCCTTGAAGCGATCCTCGTCGCGGACGGGATCGAACCACTCCCAACCGTGTGGAGCAGTCATGCCGTAGTACATCAGGTCGCACGTTCCCTCGAACAGCCATTCATAATCGAGAGATTCCGGCGTGCCGTCGGGCAGCTTGATCACGTTCTTCCCCTTGATGACTTTGATGCCGCTGAAGATCAACGGGTCTCCCACGTCCATTTCAGTGCCGTCGGGAATCGCATCCCATGCGGGATAGGCCTCAAAGGCGCGGTCAAGCCACGCATAGCCCTCCTCCTTTTTGCCGCAACCGAAGAGCGCGCAGGCAGTTCGGAAGCTGGTGCTGGCATAATGGCCGAGCCACGCATCGGGAACGGTACCGTCGCCAAAGCTCTCCATGGTTTTCAGACGGTGCTTATTCCACGCCACGGCCTTATCCTGCGCGCCACGGTAGCGCGTATCACGCCCCAGGAAATGACAAAGCAGGTGGAAATTATTGATGTCATGACGCAGGCGGCTTTCCTTGCGCTTCCCTTCCTCCCACAGACGATTCTCGATCACCTCGCCGTGGATCGAGCCATATTGCGTAATGGGGGGCGGCAGCTCGCGAATACCTGTGCGGTCGGCAAAGAGCACGATATCGCCATCCTCGTCGGCTACGTATGTGTATACGACCGAGCCCACGAAGCCGTCGGTCAGATCGAGCGCATCGTATCGACGCATCATGCCGTCTTCTGCAGGCATCAAGCCATCGCCCGTGCCCTCGTAGGCAGTCAGCTCGTAAACGCCCGTTCTCGCGCCACTGCAATATTCGTTCTCGGTGCGGACGATACCGACACCTTCGGCAAAATAGTAGACCTTCTTGCCACCGCGGTATGCCCATCCGTCGTTCATTCCGCCGATATCGAGGCTGAGCTTGAGGCAGTTCTCAAAGCTCCCCGCCTTGGTCGTCAGCGTACCGTAGGACGAGCAGGTGATTTCTGTTCTGACGTCCCGTGACCACTTTGTATATTCCACGATGGGAGAAGCGCCCACGCGCCACTCGTCCGACCAGATGCAATTCGTTGCGTCCTGTAAAATGCCGTAAATATCGTTATACAGCACAGGCCAGCCTGCCGCACCGACGTCCGCGTTTTTCCATTCAAAGGACCAACGAGAATTGTACGAGGTAACGGTCAGCGTATCGCCCTTTTTATGAAGGTAGGTTCTTCCAAAGAAATTCCAATGTCCCGTCGCGGTATAGTCCGGGTTGAATTCGATATCGGTAGCCAGAATTCTTCTCGCCACCGAAGCCGCCGCCTTGGTATGCGCTTTTTCCATCGGCGTTGCGGCCAAGCGTTCGGCACGGTCGATAGCGGCATACACATCGCAAATCTTCTCGCCACCGCTCTTTCTTTCGTGGCAATATTCGTTGGCAATCTCTTGGACCGTATCCAGCCAGGAGTGCTCGTCGTACCCGAGCCGCTCGACATTTTCCCAACAGGACAAGAGCACGCGCGCACCGTCGGCAAAGGCGACCGTGAAATTGCATTCGATCGAGAGCGTATCGGACGGGCATTCGGGCTCGTATTCCCAGGTGTTACCGACGGCAAACGGAAGCAGACCGCTTCCGCCCTTGATCGCATACGCCTTGAGCAGACGCACCTCGGTGATACCGTCAGCCGCATACTCCTGCTTTACGATACCGACACCGTCCCGATAATAGCTTCGACAGACGATCTTTCCGGTATCCGTCCAGCGCCTGGTCTCCCAAAGCTGACAACCTTCAAAGTGACCCGCGGGGGTCTTTACCGTTTCGTCGTCCGAGAGATACGTAAGGCACGTTCCGTCCGAGCCGACGTGCGCTTCACCAACAGCAAGATCGGCAAAGAAGAAACCGTCACAGCTCGAAGCGTTTCGAAATACGCGCAAGCTGCTTCGATCAAACGAGCCAAGCCATCCCTGTACGAAGCCCTCCTCCTCTGACCAATAGCGTGGCGCACCGTCAAGAATGCGAAGCTCATCGACTCGGCCTGAGATACAGTAGCTTTCCTTCGCTACGTCATGATAACGCGTAGCCAATTGCTCCTCCATGATGCGGGCGTAAGGCACGAGGGCGTGGTACGCATCGCCGCTTCCGAGGATTCGCTCCGCATTGTCATAAGCGGCGTGCCCCTCCTCGATCTTTCCCTTGCGGAACAGATTAAATCCAAGCCAAAACCACTCGCGACCAAGTGTTTTGACGAAGCCCGCCTTTTCCAATCGCGGGATCTGTTTATCGCGGATAAATTCAATTTTCGCCTCGCGTCCCGATACGTTCGAATCCTCACGGGCAACGATAAAGGACATGACCTCCTCATTTTTACCCTCCATTGCGGCGTCCGCAATGCGGGCAAAGAGGGCATCGTTCTTCTTACCGGGAAGCCACCACCAGCCGCGCATCAGTACGTCGGCCAAGGCATGCTGCTTTTCTTTGCATTCGGGAAGCTCCTCAACCTCGCAAAGCACCTCCTTGTATACCTTTTCAAAGCCGCTCTTGTCATTTTTCACCTGCCAGAGCTTGAGTTCCTCTACCTTTTTCATAACACGCTGTACCAGCGTATCGCTGTACTTTTCATTCATAGCGCAAAGCTCCTTTCTGATTCGCTTTCTTCCGTCGTGAAGCTGCCATTTGACAGTCCCCTGGGAAATTCGCATACGGTCGGCGATCTCAGCAATCGAAAGTCCCTCGAAATAGTGCAGACGAATGATCTCGCGCACACGCTCGGGCAGCCGATCGACGCTTTGATTGACCTCGTTTTTCTCCTCGGACAATGCATAAAGCGTCACAGGGTTGTGCGAGTCGTCGCCAATATCAGCATTTTCTACCACGTCAAGCGGCAGGAAGCTTCGGTATCGGCTGATCATATTCCGTGCGCAATTCTTTGCAATACGACATACCCACGGACCGTATTTTGCGTGCTCCTGCAGGGTATTGAGCTTCATCCATGCCGTAACGAAGGCATCCTGTGCGGCATCCTCTGCAATAAATTGATTTTTCGTGACAGCGATCGCCGAGGCAATGACCGCCTTCTGATAACGGGCTACCAAAGCTTCATAGGCCGCTTGCTCGCCCGCCAGCGTCAGCATGACGAGAGTCTCGTCCGTTTGATGTTGATAGTACACTATGCATTCTCCTTTCGCAAAAATCGGAAATTTCCTTTTTAAGCGCTTGTCTTATAGACACGGAATCATGGGAAAAGGTTGGGCTCTTTTGAAAATTTTTTCCGTTCTTGTCCCATTGTGCCATAAAAGCGAGACAAGCACAGAAAAGTAAAAATCCCGCACATATGTGCGGGATTTTTGGTGACCCACCGGAGACTCGAACTCCGGACCCCTTGATTAAAAGTCAAGTGCTCTACCGTCTGAGCTAGTGGGTCATCGCGTACCCATATATGATACCACAATGGGTAATTTTTGTCAAGACTTTTTTTGAAAAAATCTTGCAAAAAAGCGTGGCGAGGCGCACGCTACCGCATTATAGCGCACGAATGCGATCGGCAAGCAGCGTGATATGCTCGGGAATGATCTCGGGAAGCATATAGTCGTGCTTGTCGTCCTCCTCAAGATCCTTATAGCGAATATGGCTACGCACCATCTTAAGAACGAGCTTGTCTATTCCCTTCTGCTTTTCGGGCTTGATCTCTCCGCCAAAGCAATGCACGCCGAGGGAAAAGGTCAAATTGCGAGGGAGCTGGGTCTCGATATAATCCTCAAGATCGGCGGGAAAGCCGCAACAGATAAAGGCAGCCGCAGGCATGGCCGCGAGCGTCTCGCGATTGTCCTTAATATAAGTCTTGAGCTTCTTGTTCAGCTTCCCCATGCGGATCGAGCCGCCGATGACGGCGACGTCAAAGTCCTTCGGCGACGGCGCACCGTCCTCGACATTACAAACGGTCACCTCATGCTGTTGCTGTAATTTTTCAGAAAGCATGTCCGCGCAGGTGCGCGACACGCCGCCCTTCGTGGCGTAAACGATCAGTATTTTCATTGTTTCCCTTTTTTCTCCTTTCATACGCAATCAATCGGTATCACCCAGCTCCTCCGCCGCAAGCAAAAGCTTGGAAAGACGCTGATTGAGACCCGATTTTGAGATCGGCGGCTCGTGCAAGAGAGCAAGCTCCGAAAGCGATGCGGCGTCGTTTTCTACGCGCAGTGCCGCCGTCCTTTGCAGCTCCTCGGGCAAAGCCGAGAGGCGGCCGCAGGCCGCAAGCCGCTCAATGGCGGCGATCTGACGCTGTGATGCGCCAACCGACCGCGAAATATTTCTTGCCACGCAATTGGTGGCTCGGTTTTCGTTGTTGCGAATGTCGCGCTCAACCCAGGTATTGGCAACATCAAAGCTCGATTTTGTTCCGCCAACGTAATAGATCAGGTCGGAGATCGCACCGTTCGTTTTATAGTAGAGTCCTTCCCTCTCGCCGCGACGGATACGGCGCGGTCTCTCGGTCGTCGTCTCCAAAAGCTGTGCGAGCCGATCGGCACGGCGAGGCGAGGCGAGTGAGATCTCCATGTGATAGCCCTTGTGCGGATCGTTGACGCTGGCACTCGCGATAAACACGCCGCGCAAAAACGCCGCGCGGCAGTTTCCACAACGGAAACCGAGAAGCTCGAACAGCATACGCGCATCGTCAGAATCCACCGCGCGGAGCATATCCAAAAGCGCGGGACAGGTCGCCGACAAGCACAGATAGCGTCGGCCTGCCCTCCGCTCCTCGGTCAGCTCTCCCTCTGCCGAAAAGCGACTTTCTAGCAAGCCATAGGCAAGCTCGGCGGCATGCTCCGTACGAAAGCGCGCCGTCACGCGCGTCTCCCCTTCCTCGACCGTGCCGTCAAAAAACAGCCCGAATAACAGGGCCTTGCGGCAACAGTTTTTGCCCTGCGGAAGGGTACTCAATTCGCTAACGATCGATTCGGTAAACGTCATACGATCACCTGCACTTCCCGCTCGAGGCGAACGCCGAAGCGCGTATATACGGCCTCTCTCACCGTTTCCTCAAGCGCCAGAATATCGGCCGCCGTTGCGCCGCCGCAATTGATCAAAAACCCCGCGTGCTTCGCGGACACCTCGGCACCGCCGACACGTAGCCCCTTCAGTCCGCAATCCTCGATCAGCTTGCCGGCAAAATATCCCTCGGGGCGCTTGAAATAGCTCCCCGCGCTCGGGTATTCGAGGGGTTGCTTTTCCTTGCGCGATTGCATGTAACCGCGCATTCTCGCCTCGATGGCAGACGGATCGTCCTCGGCAAGCGTGAGCGTCGCTTCCAAGCAGATCAGGTTCTTTTTTTTCATGTAAATGCTTTCGCGATACCCGAAGTCGTGCTCACAGATGGAGCATACGCGTGCCGTATCGCAATCAAAGGCAAGCGTTTCTGCGATCACATCGGACATCGCACCGCCGTAAGCGCCCGCGTTCATATAGACCGCGCCACCAACGCTTCCCGGGATACCGTAAGCAAATTCAAGCCCCGAAAGTCCCATTTTTCCTACCTTTGCGGCAAGACCTGTGAGAGAAACGCCACACGCCGCGCGGACACGGTTGCCAGCCACGGATACGGTGGTCAGCCGATCGGTCAAAACCACCGCCCCTTCGTAGCGCACTTTGGCAAAAAACAGATTGGATCCACGGCCAAGCAGCACCGTCGGGAGGTCGGCCGCGCGCAGCAGTGACACGGCAGTCGCGAGCTCCTCGGCGCTCCTTGGAAAGAGAGCGAGCGCGGCGAAGGTGTCGAGCCGCAGGCTGACATGCTCGCGCAGAGAATATTCGGTTTTATACTCGATGTTCTTCTCCGCAAGGGTTTGGAGCAAAGTATCTGTCATCATCAAAAATCCTCTTGTGTGACGATGCGGTAAACGTCGTCAAAATCATGAGCCACGTAAGTGATCGGCATATCAGACGGAACGTCCTTGCCGTTCGGATTATAGAAGCAGGTATCGATCCCGAACGAAAGCCCGCCCCGCATATCCGAGGTCAGCGAATCGCCGACAATCAGCGTACGCTCGCGGCAAAAATCGGTGTGAGCGGTGGCAACCGCCTCAAAATAACGAACGTCGGGCTTCTCAAAGCCCAACTCGCCTGAGATAAAAAGGCCGTCGATACAGTCACGGAAGGGGCAAATGGCAAAACGGCCGCGTTGCACGGGCGCGAGTCCGTTGGTCACAATGTCGAGAGAAACAAGGGGAGCAAGACGGCGGATCAAGGCCTCCGCGCCTTCAAGCAGATAGCATTTGGTCGCAAGGCGCGATTCGTAATACGCAGCCATCTGTTTCGGATCGGCCGAAATGCCGAAGCGCTCGCAAAAGATCTCGAAGCGACGCCAAACCAACACGTCCTTTTCAATTTCCTTGCGTTCGAGGCGCTTCCATAGACCGTCGTTGATCTCGCTGTACGCACGAACGAGCGCGTTGGTCGGCGTCACGCCAATTGCGGTCATCGTCTCGCGTACGGCTTCGGCCTCACAGCGCAAAAAGTCGAACAGCGTGCCGTCTACATCAAACCAAACGTTGGAATATTTCATCGTTTTCTCTCCTTCGTCGGTACTTCCCCTTCATTATACTATTTTTTCTTCCGTTTTTCAACCGATTTTGAAAATTATTGCATAATTCACGAAATATCTCTTGAAAATGATAGAGAAATGCGATATAATTATTAGGTATATATTTCTTTCGGAGGCAAACATGAAAAAGGATTGGACGATCGGTCTTTGTGGCTTTGGTGCCATGGGTAAGGTACACGCCTTTTGCGTAAACAATCTTGACTATTACTACGCATCGCTTCCTTTTTCTGCCTCGATCCGCGGCGTTTGCACAACGAATATCGAGCGCTCGGAGGCCATTGCCGCGCAGTACGGCTTTGCGTACGCCGCACGCTCCGAGGATGAGCTGATCGCCGATCCCGAAATCGACGTCATCGACATCTGTACGCCGAATATCTATCACTACCGAACCATCAAAAAGGCACTTGCGGCAGGCAAGCATATCTATTGCGAGAAGCCTCTCTGCGTCACGGCCGCCGAGGCCGAGGAGGTGGCCGCTCTTGCCGCCGAAAAGGGTCTTATCTGTAATATCGTATTCAATAACCGTCATCTTGCTCCCGTCATGCGTGCCAAGGAGCTGATCGACGAGGGACGGATCGGTCGCGTACTGTCCTTTTCTGCCGAATATCTGCACAATAGCTGTACCGACGTCACCCGTCCCGCGGGCTGGAAACAGAACCGCGACGTTTGCGGTGGCGGCGTGCTCTTTGATCTCGGCTCGCACGTCATTGACCTGATCTACCATCTGTGCGGCGAATTTGCCGACGTCTCGGGGCGCGCGCAGATCGCGTACGGAACACGCGCGGGGGCTGACGGCACGCCGTGGCAAACCAATGCCGACGAGGCCTTTTATATGACCTGCCGTCTTACGAGCGGTGCGGTCGGTACGATCACCGTCAGTAAGCTTGTAAACGGTGCGAACGACGACCTCTCCCTTGCCATCTACGGTGAGCGGGGCTCGTTGCGCTTCTCGCTCATGCAACCGAATTTTCTCTATTTTTACGACGCGACCGAAAAGTCGGGCGTGCTCGGCGGCAACGCGGGCTATCAAGCCATCGAATGCGTTGGTCGTTACCCCGCTCCCGGGGGAACCTTCCCCGCCCCCAAGGCGCCGGCCGATTGGCTTCGCGGACACGTGGGAAGCATGTATTCCTTTTTGAACGCCCTTGACACGGGCATACCCACCGCGCCGACCTTTGCGGACGGTGCGTACGTGCAAAAGATCCTGGAGGCTGCGTACCGATCGGATCGCACGGGTAAGCGTATGATTCTCGACTAACCAAGGAAAGGAGGATTGCCATGATCATTTACGGCATTACAGGACCTAGCGGTGCGGGTAAATCCCTGCTCGGCGAATACTGTGCCGCGCACGGCATTCCTCATATGGACGCCGATGCCCTTTACCATTCTCTGCTGATCCCCCCATCCGAGGCGGTCGACGCGCTCCGTCGTACCTTTGGCGACAAAATTTTAGATGCGAACGGCGGCATTGACCGACGCGCGCTCTCGGCCATCGTCTTTCACGATAAAAAAAAGCTCGCGCTTCTGAACCAAACGGTGCTCGACATCGTTTTGCGTGAGATCCGAAGCCGTCTTGCGGTGCTTGCGAACGAGGGCGTAGCGGCAGTAGCCGTAGATGCCCCCACGCTGATCGAATCGGGCTTCGACCGTGAATGTGACGTCGTGATCGCCGTGCTCTCTCCGAAGGAGACGCGCATCACGCGCATCATAGAACGTGACGGTCTCTCTCGCGAGCGTGCCGAGGAACGTGTAAACGCCCAAAAGCCCGATGACTTTTACCGCGAGGCCGCCGATGCCGTCCTCTGGAACGACGGCGACCGTGAAGCGCTCTTTGCTTCCTTCCAAGCTCTACTCGCAACACCCAACGAAAGGAAATCTGACGCATGAAAGCCTCTGCCAAGCGCCCGCTTGTTATCATTTTAATCGTTTGCGCCGCCATTTTGCTCGGCTTCGTCACCGATGCGATCTGGTCGCTGATCGACCGCTCACAGCATCCGACCGATTACGAGGAGATCATCTCCCGCTACTCGGAGGAATATAATATCCCGAAGGACGTCATTTACGCCGTCATCAAGGTCGAGAGCGACTTTGATCCCGAGGCCGAATCCTCGGCGGGGGCGATGGGATTGATGCAGATGATCCCATCGACCTTTGAATGGCTCACAGGCGAAGAACACCTGAATGAAAGGCTCCCCGTACAAAGGCTGTTCGAGCCCGAGGTCAGTATTCGCTACGGTACATATTATCTTGCTTATCTTTACCGCTCCTTCGATTACGATTGGCACATCGTGTTTGCCGCCTACAACGGAGGCGAGGGCAACGTGCGCAAATGGCTCAAGGATCCCGAGTGCTCCGACGCCGATGGAAATTTGACGCATATTCCCTTCAAGGAAACACGCTCGTACGTTTCCAAGGTCGAAGATGCGAGAGCCATGTATCAGGAGCTGTATCCCGAAACATAATGAAACCAAATAAAATAGAGGTGTTTGTATGAAAAACGATTTGATTTATGAAAAAAAGACGGTATACGAGCGTGCAGGTCGCGCCGTAACCGACAAGGCCTTCGCGTATGCGGAGGATTATAAAGCTTTTCTTGACGCGGGAAAAACCGAGCGCGAGTCGCTGAAGGCCGCCGTGGCCTTGGCCGAAGCACATGGCTTTACCGAGTACCGTCTCGGTGATGAAATCCGTGTCGGCGATAAGAAATATCTGAACAACCGCGGCAAAAATCTCTTTTTGTTTTCGATTGGCTCGGAGCCCATCACCGAGGGCATTCGCATCACCGCGGCGCACATTGATTCGCCCAGAATCGACCTCAAGCAGTGCCCCCTTTACGAGGACGGCGGCATGGGCTTTTTCAAGACGCATTATTACGGCGGCATCCGCAAGTATCAATGGCTGGCTACGCCCCTCGCGCTTCACGGAGTGATCGTGACGAAGGACGAGCGTGTCATTGACGTGACCGTCGGCGAGGACGAGAGCGATCCCGTCTTTTATATCAATGATCTGCTCCCCCACCTCGCGCAGGATCAAGCCAAAAAGCCGCTCGGCGAGGCCATCTCGGGCGAGCAGCTCAACATTCTCATCGGCAGTATCCCCGACGAGGAGGAAAACTCGGTCAAGCTTCACGTGCTGAAGCTTCTGAACGAAAAATACGGCATCACCGAGGACGATTTTCTCTCGGCCGAGCTCTGTGCCGTTCCTGCGGCGAAAGCGCGCGACATCGGCTTCGACCGATCGATGATCGGTGCGTACGGCCATGACGACCGCGTCTGTGCCTACCCCGCAATGACCGCACTCTTTGACAGCACCGACAGCAAGCATACCCTGCTCTGCATTCTTGCCGACAAGGAGGAGACGGGCTCGGACGGTCCGAGCGGCATGCAGGGCGTGTTGATGATTGATCTCATTGATGAAATTTCCCGTGCGCTCGGCGCAAGCTCCGCCGTGGTACGCGCGCACTCCAAGTGTCTATCGGCCGACGTTTCTGCGGCGTACGACCCCAACTTTCCCGAGGTCTTTGAGAAGCGCAACACGCCTTTGCTCGGCTGCGGTGCCGTCTTTACGAAGTTCACGGGCTCGCGCGGCAAATCGGGCACGAACGACGCGAACGCCGAATACGTGGGCTGGCTCCGTCACGTTCTCTCGCATGACGACGTGGTATGGCAGGCAGGCGAGCTCGGCAAGGTCGATGTCGGTGGCGGCGGAACGGTCGCCAAGTATATCTCCAAGCACAACATCGACACGATCGATCTCGGTGTTCCCGTGCTTTCCATGCACGCCCCCTTCGAGGTGATCGCCAAGGTCGATCTCTATGAGACCTACCGCGCTTGCAACGCCTTCTACCGTTATTGAGGCAACCATGCTGAATAAATTACAACAAGCCGAGGCGCGTTATGCCGAAATGGAGTCCGTGCTCGCCGAGGGATCGATCTATGCCGATCCCGAAAAGCTCGCCGCCCTCATGAAGGACTACAAGGCGCTCTCCCCCATCATCGAAAAATTCCGTGCTTATCGCACGGCCGAGGCGGCCAACGCCGAGGCGCGCGCGCTATTGGACGAAGCGCTCGATGCCGAGCTGCGCGAGCTGGCTCAGGCGGAGCTGCACGAAACACGCGAGAACATGGATTCCCTTCTTGAGGAATTGAAGATTCTCTTGCTCCCCCGCGATCCGAACGACGATAAAAACGTCATGGTCGAGATTCGTGGCGGCGCGGGCGGTGAGGAGGCGGCGCTCTTTGCGGCCGTGCTTTACCGCATGTATACGATGTACGCCGAAGCGACGGGCTTCCGCGTTTCACTGATGAATGTCAATGAGACCGAGCTCGGCGGCTTCAAGGAGGTCACCTTCATGATCGAGGGGGACGGCGCG
>CAYULZ010000018.1:15804-18484 GCA_964445865.1 uncultured Lachnospiraceae bacterium
CGAAACCGAGTCACAGGGACGCATTCAGACCTCGACGGCCACGGTAGCCGTTCTTCCCGAGGCCGAGGACGTTTCGATCGAGATCAATCCTGCCGACATCATCATGGAATCCTGCAAATCCAGCGGTGCCGGAGGCCAGCACATCAATAAGACCGAATCGGCCGTTCGCCTGACGCACAAGCCGACGGGCATTGTCATCGAATGCCAGGAGGAGCGAAGCCAATTCAAAAACCGAGACAAAGCGATGAAAATGCTTCGCACCAAGCTCTACGATATCAAGCAAAACGAACAGAACGAAAAAATTGCCTCCGACCGCAAAAGTCAGGTCGGCACAGGCGACCGCAGCGAGCGCATTCGTACCTATAACTATCCGCAGGGTCGCGTAACCGATCACCGCATCGGCATGACCCTCTATTCGCTGGACAGCTTTCTGAATGGCAACATCGGTGATATGATCGACGCGCTCATCACCGCCGACACGGCCGAAAAGCTCAAGGCAACGAACGACAAATAAGGACAACACATGAACACAAAAATCTTTTGCATCGCCCCTGACAATCCGAACACCTCCGAGATTGCCGAGGCGGCCGCGATCCTTCGTGAGGGCGGCCTTGTGGCCTTCCCCACCGAGACGGTCTACGGCCTCGGCGGTGACGCCACCGACGCCTCGGCCGCGCATAAGATCTATGCCGCCAAGGGGCGTCCCTCGGACAACCCCCTCATCATTCATATTGCCGATCCCTCTGATGCCGAGCGCTACGCGGTGACCGACGAGGCCTACTACCGTCTGGCGAAGGCCTTTATGCCGGGCCCCTTGACAGTCATTCTCCCGAAAAAGGACACCGTACCGCACGAGGTCACGGGCGGTCTTGACACGGTCGCCGTGCGTTGCCCTGCCCATCCCGTGGCACGTGCGCTCATCCGCGAGGCAGGTGTGGCGATCGCCGCGCCCTCGGCCAATCTGTCCGGCAGTCCGTCGCCGACCTGTGGCGCGCACGTCATCGCCGACCTTTCGGGACGGATCGAGGCCATTGTCGACGGCGGGGAGGCCGAGATCGGTTTAGAATCAACGATCATTCAAATGCGCGGCACGACGGCCGTGCTACTTCGCCCCGGTGCGATCACGGCCGACGCGCTCCGTTGCGTATGCGAGCAGGTCGAGATCTCCTCGGCCGTGACCGAGGCACTCCGTGCCGATGAGCGTCCGCTCTCCCCCGGTATGAAATATCGTCATTATGCCCCCCACGTGCCGCTGGTGCTGCTCGAGGGCGAGGAAGAAGCCGTACTTCGCTTCATGCGGCGCGCACAGAACGCCGAAAAATGCGCCCTGCTTTGCTATCACGACGAGCAGGACGAGCTCCGCAACGAACGTCTGATCGACATTGGTGAGCGAGAGAATCTTGAGGCACAGGCACATACCCTCTTCTCGGCGCTCCGCGAGGCAGACACACTCGATTGCGATATCATTTATGCCCATCTTCCGCCGCGGGACGGCATCGGTCTGGCTCTCTACAATCGCCTCATCCGCGCCGCCGCTCACACAGTCAAGCGCATTTAAGGAATTCAAAATACATCATAGGACGGTAAAGCAATGGCAAAAAAACCAAAGCTTCAAAAAGAAAACAAGGAAATCGTATACGCGCCTGCGCAGGTGCAGCTGATCACCGATACGATCGAAAAAAACTACATGCCTTATGTCATGAGCGTCATCGTGTCGCGTGCGATTCCCGAGATCGACGGTCTCAAGCCCTCGCACCGCAAGCTCCTTTACACCATGTATAAAATGGGACTTTTGACGGGCGGCCGCACCAAGAGTGCAAATGTCGTCGGAGCGACGATGAAGCTCAACCCGCACGGCGACATGGCCATCTATGAGACGATGGTCCGTTTGACGCGCGGCAATGAATCTCTGCTCCATCCCTTCGTCGACTCGAAGGGTAGCTTCGGTAAGCAGTACTCCTCCTCGATGCGATTTGCGGCCTCGCGTTATACCGAGGTCAAGCTCGATTCCTTCTGTAACGAGCTCTTCCGCGGCATCGACAAGGATGCCGTCGACATGATCGATAACTACGACGGCACCATGAAGGAGCCCGTGCTCCTTCCCACGACCTTCCCGAACATTCTCGTCACGCCCAACACGGGTATTGCTGTCGGTATGGCATCGTCGATCTGCTCGTTCAACCTCGGTGAGATCTGCGACGGTACCATTGCCCTTTTGAAAAATCCGAAAATCTCCGTGGACAAGATGTTGGACATCATCAAGGCCCCCGATTTTCCGGGCGGTGGCGCGATCATTTACGATCGCGAGGAGATGCGTCGCATCTTCGAGACAGGCTCGGGCTCGGTGCGTATCCGCTCGCGCTATCAATATGAAAAGGAATACAACTGCATCGACGTCACGCAGATCCCCTATTCGACCACTGTCGAGGTGATCGACAAGCGCATTACCGATCTCGTCAAGGAAAACAAGCTCCGCGAGATCGTCGACTGCCGCGACGAGACCGACCTCGGCGGCTTAAAATACACGCTTGACCTGCGCCGCGGCGTCGATCCCGACAAGCTGATGACCAAGCTGTTCAAGCTCACCGCGCTGGAGGACAGCTTCAAGTGCAACTTTAACGTCCTCATCGACGGCACGCCCCGTCAGATGGGCGTCATCGAGCTTCTCTCCGAGTGGATC
>CAYULZ010000019.1:0-17067 GCA_964445865.1 uncultured Lachnospiraceae bacterium
TTTTTCTTCGTCCTACTCGGTTAGCGTGATTTCTTCGTTAAGAACATTACGCTAAGTATTGAGGATTTTGTTATTATGCCCGATCACATACACGTGGTGATATTTTTACACGAAAAGGCGGGAGGAGCAAGCCCCTCCCCTACCTTGGATGGTGTAATTTGTGCGTTTAAATCGTTGACATCGCGTATTTGCAAGCAACGATACGGAATAGAAAAAATATTTCAACGTTCGTATGCCGAACATATCGTTCGTGACAGAGAAGATTATGAAACAAGAAGAAAGTACATTTATGAAAATCCAATGAGATGGTATTATAAGCATCTGACTATGGAAGAATAGGGAAAGACTTTTGTCCGATGCGCTTGAAATATCAATGCATTGTTTGCAATAGAACGAGGTTTATGAATGATAATCTTGAGAAATTTTATAAAAGAAGATGCTGTGGATTTACAAAAAATCAAGTATTCCGATCTGTCTGTTGAACAGATAGAAAATTTGATTTTTGAATGGAATCAAAAGCAAGTGAATCATAAGTACTTTGAAATGTTTGCTATCGTATTGGATAGTAACATTGTTGGAACCGTTTCGCTATATCAGCATTCAAGAGAAGTGATTTCGATAGGGCCGGAGATTTTTGAACCATATCGCCAAAAAGGGTTTGCGAAAGAAGCGATGCGGCATGCTTGTCATATCGCACGGGAAAAAGGCTACAAGATGGTCTCCCAGCAAATTCGAACGAATAATACGGCAAGCATTGCCTTACATTCTTCGCTTGGGTTTGAAACAAACGGGATAACTTATACCAATGCAAAAGGAAATCAAGTAGCCATTTACTTAAAATGCTTGATATAACAAAAAAGCATACGATCACGGATTGGCGATCGTATGCTTTTTCTCTTTTACTTTTCAATCCAGCTCATTTCTGAGGTTTGCAGTCTGGAAGAGCTCGACAATGACGTCGTGGTGTGCCTCGCAATCGAGGTAGTGCGCGAAGATCTGGTTGGGACGCGTGAGCAGGTCATCGCCCTCAACGTCGCCGATGCGGGTGACGAATTTCGGCTTGAGCTCCATACAGAAGGCGTGCCAGCCCTCCTTCCAGCGTCCGTCGTGCAAAGCGGCGGAAAGATCGTCCAGCTGTGCCATGATCTCGTCGTAAACTTGGCCCTTCGCAAGCTCAATGCCCGTCTCGTTGGCCACGGTGGGCACAAAGTTGACGGTATTCGCCGTCGTGTCGTACTCAATGGCAACGGCGCGGCGCCAGATATCGTCGGCGTTGGCTTTGACGAAATGGAAGTTGCCCTGACCGTACAGAATATGTCCGCCCTCGTACTTCTCGTAGCCGCAGATGCAATGCGTATGCTGGCAGGTGACGAGATCGGCGCCCGCGCGGATCATCGCGCGGCAGACGCGGCGGATACGAGGCGAGGGATAGTGGCAAAGCTCCTTGGCACCGTGGTAAAGGACGATGACGCGATCGGCACGTGACTTGGCCTCGCGGATGTCCTCGATCGATTCAAACTCGTCGAACGGACGGCTTCCCATGCGGTTCTCAAGCGCATAGGAATATTCGTGCTCGCAGACAGCGACCACGGCAATCGTCTCACCGTTCTTCTCAAAATAATAGTTCTTGCGGGAGTCCTCGTAATCGTTGCCAAAGCCCGTATAGGGAAGTCCTACGCGGTCGAGCTCGGCAATCGTGTCGAGCGCGCCCTGCTTACCGTAGTCAAAGACGTGGTTATTGGAAATGCCGACGAGATCGATGCCAATCTCCTTGAGGACGTCGGCCGTCTCGGCGCAGGCTTTGAGGTTCGGACCGAATTTTTCGATGGCACCGTCGGTCTCGGTCAGCGCACATTCGAGATTGAGACAGTTGAAATCATTGCGCTCAAAGAGTGAGAGCGCATCACCAAAGAGTGTGGGAATATCCTTTTGGCGGAAGATCTCATTCGTGACCTCCGTCGGGTAAAGGTCGGCAAGCCAAAGAGTTTTCATAGGTACCTCCAAAGCATATCAAGATTACCGCCATTATACCCCACGCCTATCGAAATGTCAAGGGCTTTTCCCGAAATTATTCCACGCTTCGCATGAGCGCATAAAGCATCTCGGCAGCATCGGCACGCGTGACGGCGCTCATGGGCAACGCCTTGCCGTCGTCGGTCTCAAGGATTCCCATGGAGGTCAGTGCCGAGAGGGAGGAGGATGCCCATGCGGGCACGGTGTCGGCATCGGCAAAGGTGGGCGCGATCGTCGGTGTCGACGCTCCGATCATATTGCCGAGCATGACGGCCGCCTCGGCGCGCGTGATGGCGCGATTGGGCTCAAAGCAGAGCACATCGTCGCGGTAAAGTCCTTTGATATACCCAAGCTCATAGGCTGTGGCAATATAGCCCTTCGCGTCGCTCGCGATCGCGGCATCATCGGAAAAGACGGTAGACGTAGCGGGCGTGACCTCACTCATGCCAATGGCGTTCATGGCCATGACGCAAAATTCGGCACGGCTGACCTCACGGTTGGGATAGAAGTAGCTCGACGAGCCAATCTGTGTGCCGCTCATGATCCCTTCCTCGGCCATTGTAAGGGCAGCATTGTAGCAGGGCTGCCCCAGAATGTCGCTGTACACGACGCTTGAGGAGGGCTTGACGACGGTCAGCGAGACGGTTGCGGCCGCGCTGTAATTGCCGTAGACATCGCGTGCTACGTAGGTAAACGAGTCCTTACCCGTGTAGTCCTCGCCGGGGGTGAAGGTATAGTCACCGCTATATGGATCGGTCAGCACGAGAATGCCCTTTTCGGGATAGGAAACGATCTCCACAAAGGTTTTATCCCCATCGGGATCGTGGCAGGAAAGCGTGCCGTAGAGCGTAATGTTGCGATGCGTGCTGACATTGAGCGAGGTTTTCGCCACGGTGCTCAGCGTCGGCGCATGATTGAGCTTATCGAGTAGATACAGATGGCAGGTGATCTCGTAGGGCGCATCTCCTGCGCGGAAGCGGAACGAGGAGGTGGTGACATCTGAGGTGGCTGTGTAGGTAAGGAGTGAGAGATTCGAGCCGCTGATGCTCTGTCCGTTGTTGACGACGGTTGAGCCGACGCGGAGCTCGCCGTCGGTGATCGGCGGTACGGCGGTAACGGTGATCTCATCCACGCTCGAGAGGTTGAGCGCACGGGCAAAGTCCTCACTCTCCATGCGAATGCTGTTGCCGCAGAGTCCCGCCACGGCCATACTGCTATCCTCGGCGAGGATGTGCAAGGCGGGAGAGACGATCGCGTCCGAGGCCGCGTTGATGTTCATCACGAGAGACGCCGTGGCCGACGTAGCAAGAAAAAAGAAGGCAAAGCAGAAGGAAAAAAGAGCGATTTTTCTTTTTTTCATTGTAAGATCCTCCGTAAAGCGTTGATTTTTCGTATCGATGCTACCACCATTGTATCGGGTGGAAGGGAAAAATATGACTTTTTTTATGGGAGACGGGAGAAAATTTGTAAACCTCTTCCTTTTTTGTTCATTTTGTAGTATAATAAATAGGAACGCTTGCAGAAAAGAAAAGGGGGGATGTCGATGGAACGCGAGTGGGTCTGCTGCTTTACGGGTCACCGCAACATCGATGGGACAACCCTGCAGGCACTTTCACAGCTTTTGGACAACGTGCTTGACCGCCTGATTGCCGACGGCGTGACGGTGTTTCGCACGGGCGGTGCCGTGGGCTTTGATACCTTGGCGGCGCTGAAAATCCTCGAGCGGCGGGCAATCTGCCCTTCGATCTCGCTTGAGCTTTGGCTGCCCTGCCGCAATCAGACCGACGGTTGGGGTGAGCGAAGCCGCGAGTATTACGATTATATCCTGAGTAAGGCCGATCGGGTCGAATACGTACGCGAACATTACGTCAAGGGCTGTATGCTCGAGCGTAACCGCCACCTCGTGGACGGCAGTCAGTTTTGCATCGGCTATTGCGTGAGCGAGCGGGGCGGAAGCGCGTATACGCTCAATTATGCAAAAAAGAAGGGTGTGCGCGTCATCAATTTGGCAGGAATGTTGCCCGACGCATGAAAAAAGGTTGACTTTTTGGCGAAAAAACGCTATAATAATGATGTTGTTGCCGTGTTGCGGCAACAAGAAAAAACAGGAGAATGATACGGATGAAACGGAATCTGTTGGCAGAAATTGAAGAGAGAATGTCCACCTTCTCCAAAGGACAGAAGCTGATCTCCAATTACATTTTGGAAAATTACGATAAAGCGGCGTATATGACCGCCGCGAAGCTCGGCGCGATCGTACAGGTGTCGGAGTCGACGGTCGTGCGCTTTGCCATTGAAATGGGCTTTTCGGGCTATCCCGAGTTTCAGCATGCCTTGCGCGAGATGGTGCGCACGCGCCTGACCTCCTTTCAGCGTATGGCAGTCACGAGCGACCTGATTGGCGACGGCGATCTGCTTTCTAAGGTGCTTGCATCGGATATCGAAAAGATCCGAAGAACGCTCGAGGAGATCGACCGCGACGCCTTTGCGGCGGCTGTCGATGCGATCGTCGGCGCGCGTCATATCTATATCATGGGTGTCCGCTCGTCGGCCTCGCTCGCAGGATTTCTGAATTATAACCTGCGCATGATTTTTGACGACGTCAAGTTCGTGCAGACGACGTCGGGCAGTGAGATGTTCGAGCAGATGATGAGCATGGGGAAGGGCGATGTGATGATCGCCATCAGCTTCCCGCGTTACTCGAAGCGGATCATTCATGCGGTTGACTTTGCGAAGCACGCTGGCGCGGACGTCATCGCGCTGACTGACAGTACGATGTCACCGATTGCCGCCGCGGCCGATCAGCTGCTGATTGCCAAGAGCGACATGGTGTCCTTCGTCGATTCGCTGGCCGCTCCCCTCAGCATCATCAATGCTATTGTGGTTGCGGTTTCTATGAAAAAGCAAGAGGAACTGACCGTTCGCCTGCATCAGCTGGAGCGGATTTGGGATGAATACGATGTCTATGACAAAAATCTTGGATAAGCAACGCGTGCTCGTGGTAGGCGGCGGTGCCGCCGGTATGATGGCGGCCATCGCGGCGGCCGAAGCGGGCGCAGATGTAACGCTGATCGAAAAGATGCGGAGCTGTGGCCGCAAGCTACGGATTACGGGCAAGGGGCGCTGTAACGTGACCAACGATTGCACGGTTGAGGAGCTTCTGCAGAACGTTCCCACCAATCCGCGATTCTTATACAGTGCTTTTTACGGCATGACACCGCAGGATACCATGGCCTTCTTTGAGTCGGCGGGGGTGCCCCTGAAGGTTGAGCGCGGCCGACGGGTCTTTCCCGTGTCCGACCGTGCCGATGATATTGTGAATGCGCTGATTGCTACCTGCCGTCAAAGCGGCGTCCGAACGGTATGTTCACGTGTGCAGAGCCTGCTTTGCGAGGAGGGTGCGGTGTGTGGAGTCAAGACCGACGACGGCGAATTCTTCGCCGATGCGGTCATTGTGTGTACGGGCGGCCGCTCCTATCCGGGAACGGGCTCGGACGGCGACGGCTATCGGCTTGCCGAGTCGGTGGGACACACGGTTGTGCCGCCTCGGCCCTCACTCGTGCCCATCACCTCCCGTTCGTGGATCTGTCCCGAGCTGCAGGGACTTTCCTTGCGGAACGTCTCGCTGCGAATCGTGCCGTGCGGTGGACAGAAAGCGGTGTACGAGGACTTTGGCGAAATGATGTTCACGCATTTCGGCCTGACAGGACCGATGATCCTCTCGGCGTCGGCGCATATCCCGGATATTGCGCCCGGAAAATACGAGGCGCATATCGACCTCAAGCCCGCACTGGACGACAAAACGCTGGACGCGCGCGTGCTTACCGATTTTGCGAAGTACAGCAACAAGGACTTTATGAATGCACTCGGCGATCTGCTTCCGCGGAAGCTGATTCCCGTGATCATTCGTCTCTCGGGTATACCCGAGCATAAAAAGGTGCATACTGTGACGAAGGAGGAGCGTGCCGCTCTCGTGCACGCGATCCGTGATTTGACGGTGCCGCTTGACGGCTTTTGCCCCATTGCCGAGGCGATCGTGACCAAGGGCGGTGTCTCGGTGCGCGAGATCAACCCCGGGACGATGCAATCCAAGCGTTGCCGCGGCCTGTATTTTGCGGGCGAGGTGATCGATGTAGACGCCTACACGGGGGGCTATAATCTGCAGATCGCATTTGCAACGGGCAGATTGGCAGGCTTTTCTGCCGCGGAACGAAACGAAGAATAAAGGAAGGATTTTTGTATGATTCAGATTGCCATAGATGGCCCCGGCGGTGCCGGTAAGAGTACGATTGCCAAGGCGGTAGCCGCAAAGCTCGGAATTGTGTACGTGGATACGGGTGCCTTGTACCGCACGATCGGTCTTTACGTTTGCGAGAAGGGTGTGGATCCCCATAATGTCGAGGACGTGACGGCACTGTTGCCAGAGATCTGTATTGAGGTTCGTTACGAGGACGGCGAGCAGTGCGTCTATCTTAACGGTGTTAACCACGGCGACCGCATTCGTACGCCGCAGATGTCGATGTATGCGTCGGCCGTTTCGGCCATTCCCTCGGTTCGTGCCTTCCTGCTCGAGACCCAGAAGGATATTGCCCGCAAAAATTCGGTCATCATGGACGGCCGTGACATTGGTACGGTCATTCTGCCCAATGCCGATCTGAAGGTCTTTATGACAGCCTCTGCCGAGTGCCGTGCACGCCGTCGTTACGACGAGCTTGTGGCAAAGGGGCAGAACGTCAGCCTTGACGACGTGCTTCGCGAGATGAACGAGCGCGATCATCAGGACAGCACGCGTGAGATCGCGCCCGCGCAGGCCGCCCCCGATGCGATCGTGCTTGATAACTCGGGCATGACGGTCGAGGAGAGTGCCGATGCAGTGATCGCCCTGCTTCGCGAGCGTGTCGGAACGGAGGGCGCACGATGAAAAAAGAGAAGAAAGAAAAAAAGGGCCGCGAGGGTACGCGCTTCTACCGCGTGTGCTACGCGTTCTTTGCCAAGATTGTCGGCTTTCTGTTTCATATCCGCGTCGAGGGCGCGGAGAATGAGCCCGACACGGGCCGCTTCGTCGTGTGTGCCAACCACGTGTCGGCAACCGATCCCGTGGTTGTCTGCTATGCCTTCCGTAAGCATCAGGTGCGTTATATGGCCAAGAAGGAACTCTTTTCGATTCCGCTTCTTTCGAGTCTGATTCGCATGCTCGGTGCGTTTCCCGTTGACCGCGGCGGCAACGACGTCGGTGCGATCCGACGCGCCGTCGAGATGGTCAAGGAAGGGAAGTGTATGGGCATTTTCCCGCAAGGACACCGTTATCCCGTCGTCGATCCCCGTACGACAAAAACGAAAAACGGCGCGGCGCTGATTGCGACGCGCGCCGAGGCCGACATTATGCCGGTGTACATCATGCGAAAGAACAACAAATTCAAGCTCTTTCGCAAGACCTACGTGATCATTGGTGAGCGCATTCCCTTTGCCGATCTGCATTATAACCCCGAGGCCGACGGCGAATACGCCCGCGTGACGGCCGAGATCTTCGACAAGGTCTGCACGCTTGGCGAGCGCTTTGCCGCAGAGCAGGCCGAGAAGAAAAACAAGAAGAAATGAATGGTAAAGGACGCAAAAATGGAAATTACCATTGCCAAACACGCAGGCTTTTGTTTTGGCGTGAAGCGTGCCACCGATCGCTTGGAGGCCGCTATTGAAGACAAGCGCGTGGGAGAGCGGATTTATACGCTCGGCACGCTGATCCATAACGATATTTACAATCAGATGCTCGCAGAGCAGGGCGTACGCGTGATCGCCATTGACGACGTGCAGACCTTGGCTGAGAGCGCCTCGGATGCTTCGCCCGTGACGGTGTTCGTGCGTGCGCACGGTATTCCGCGAGAGGACGAGATTCGCTTGAAGCACCTGTGCGAGACCTATCCCGCCTTTCGCTACGTGGATTGTACCTGCCCCTTCGTTAAAAAAATTCACAACATTGCCGCCGAGCATAACGCGCCCAATCACTTTTTTGTGCTGTGTGGGTCGGCGTCCCATCCCGAGTGCATCGGTATTTTGAGTTATTTTGACGGAGAGACCTTTGCATTTTCCAAAGCCGAGGAGCTTGCGGCCGCGATCGAGGCAGGAAAATTTGATTTTGTCCGTGACAAAACACCAATTTTAGCGGCTCAAACGACGCAAAATTTGTTGGAATGGAAAAAATCTCAAAAACTTTTGAAAAAACTATATACAAATGCGTTAATTTTTGATACAATATGTAGTGTTACGGAAGAAAGACAGACCGAGGCCGCCACCTTGTCTTCCGCGTGTGACGTCATGATCGTCATCGGCGGCCGAGAGAGCTCAAACACCGCGAAGTTGTTTGACATTTGTAGAGAAAATTGCCCGCAGACCGTCTGGATCGAGAGACCGGACGAGCTTGCGGATCACAATTTAATAACGTCCGCCCACACGAAAGTGGGTATAGCCGCGGGGGCATCCACCCCGTCAGGTGTAATATGGGAGGTGTATAAAACCATGAGCGAAATGAATGAAAATTTCGAACAAATGCTGGATGAGTCCTTCAAAACTTTAAATACAGGAGATATCGTCACCGGAACCGTTACTTCGGTTTCCGATACTGAGCTTCAGCTCGATATCGGTAGCAATGTAACCGGCTACATCAAGGTCGAGCAGATCAGCAACGATCCTTCGATCAAGCTGACCGAGATGTACAAGATCGGTGACACGATCGAAGCCCGCGTTGGCCGTGTCAGCGATATCGAAGGTATTGCCGAGCTGTCGAAGAAGGCTGTCGACTCTGCCAAGAACTGGCAGAAGATCGTTGCCGCCTTTGAGAACGGCGAGGTTCTGTGCGGTAAGGTCGTAGAGGTTGTCAAGGGTGGCGTCAACGTTCTCGTTGAGTCCTGCAAGGTCTTTGTTCCCGCATCGCAGACCGGTATTCCGAGAGAGGGCGACATGAGCGTTCTCAAGGGAACCGACACGAAGATCAAGGTGATCGAGGTGAAGGGCAATAAGGCCATCGGCTCGATCCGCGTTGTTGCCAGAGAAGAGCGCGCTGCCAAGCAGGCTGCTTTCTGGGCAGAGATCGAAGAGGGTAAGGTTTACACGGGTGTTGTTAAGAGCCTGACGGCTTACGGCGCATTCGTTGATCTTGGCGGTGTAGACGGTATGGTACATAAGACCGAGCTGTCTTGGCGCCCCATCTCCAAGCCTGCTGACGTTGTTTCGGTTGGCGACGAGATTACTGTTTTCGTTAAGAGCTTTGACGCTGAGAAGAAGCGCATTTCTCTCGGCTACAAGACCGACGATACCAATCCGTGGTACATGTTCACCGCAAAGTACGCCGTTGGCGACGTTGCTTCTGTAAAGATCGTCAACATGATGCCCTTCGGTGCATTTGCCGAGGTCATTGACGGCGTAGACGGTCTGATCCATATCTCGCAGATCGCACAGCAGAAGATCGGCAAGCCTGCCGACGTTCTGGAGCTCGGCCAGGTTGTCGATGCTAAGATCATTGCCATCGACGAGGAGAACCAGAAGATCAGCCTCTCGATCCGTGCACTCCTTGATGAGGCACAGGCCGAGGCAGAGGCTATGCCCGCTGACGCAGAGGTTGCTGCTGACGCAGAGTAATTTAATAAAAATGGGGATATCGGTATTCGATATTCCCATTTTTTTGTGCCGAAAAAGCTTGGAAAATCACGGATTTCGCTTGACTTTTTGGGGTGGGTATGATATGCTAATGACAGCAAAACGCCACCGCGCCAGCGTGGCCTTCGAGCAGAGGAGAAAATGAGATGACCTTTGAAAAAAAGTGTGTGGTCAAAGAAGATTTGACCGACCGATTGTTGCGTCGCGACGAGACCGTAACCTTCCGCTTTGCGGCAGGTGAGCTCGATCCGAGTGCCCATCATCGCTTGTATTTTACCTGCGAGGATCGCATGCATTATGCGCTCAAGGACGAGCCGCAGACCGATAAGCTGTATATGCTGATCGACGACTCTCTGGATACCGAGCACGCGCGTACGCGCCGTTATTGCCTCGATCTGTCCTGCAAGTCTGCGCGACCGATTCCGAAGCGTGCCCTTGCCAAGATCAACTGGGGACGCTCGATCGATCCCCATATCACGTACGGCGTGAGCAAGACCGACTTTTCCATGGAAATTTTGGCGATGGCCAAGGATCTTGTCTTTGCCGAGGGCGGCTACGCCCGTATGCGCTTTGAGCGTTGGGCAAAGAAGCCGGGCGTCGATCCGAGATTGACCAAGAACGCGCCGGACGATACCTTCTTTTTGAATTTCCCCGAGGGTACGTACAACTATCAGCGTCTCGCGTTGCCCGTATATATACCCGAGGATACCGCGTGTATCATCATCACGGTCGAGGCCGAGCTTTGCTCGGGCGAGCTCTACGTGGAGGATCCTTCGCTGTTGTCGCAGAGTGGCAGAAACCGTTGCCCCGATTTTGACCTTTGTATTCCCATGCTAGATCAGTTTTCTTGGTTTGGCCAGAACCTTTCGAAGAAGGAATGGCCTGAGTTTGTGATCACTCTCAACGGCGAGCCGATCTTTGAGGGAGAGGCCTTCTTGCGTATTCACCGCTACGCCTCGGTCGAGCTCCCGATCCCCGATGGCATCGCGTGGAAGGAAGAAAACGAGCTGGCGATCACCTATACGAGCCATTATCACGATACCGTGCCGCTTGCCATCCGTGAGATCATGATCCTTGAGCGCCCGTCCGCACCCTTCTCGATCAGCGTTGCCCCCCGTGCGGCCGCGTGGGAGAAGGATATGTGCGTTCTGCTTCGCACCGAAAAGGAGAACGTGACGCTCTCAGTCGTAGGTGACGATTTTGAGGCCGTGTCTGCGCTTTCCTTTGCCGAGCCCGGTCTGTACACCGCGCGCTTCCGTCCGAAGAAGCAGGAAAATCACCTAACGCTTGCACTGACCGACGGTGAGACTACCGATTCGGTCGAGGTTCCGTATCTCGTTGTGCGCGGCGAGGACGGTGTGCACTGCGGAAGCTCCGACCTCATCTACATCGACAACTCCGACAAGACCGCCGTTGAGGACTTTATCGAGTGGTTCTTCGACAAGGAAATGGGTGATCTGTTGACCATTCGCCCCGCTTATCGCTGGGGCGGTCACCGCACGCTGGAGCCCGCAGTCTGGAAAAAGTTCAACGAGCTTTGCAACGGTATGGACGCCGTCTACGCGCACATGCTCGACGGTCGCGACATGCCCGCGATGTACTGCAATCCCCATCCCGATATGCTCGCAGGCAAGGGCTTTCTTGGCAGACAACTTCACGAGCGTGACGGTCAGCTCTTCTATTGGGGCTATCCGACGCGCGAGACCTATGCAACGACCGAGTTGTTCTATGATCTCGGTCAGCGCCTTTCCCGTGAGCATCCGTTGACCACCGAGGTTACTTACGGCGTGGATAACGTGGCGGTGCAGGAGGGCGTGATGTCGCTTGAGCACAATGTCAAGTGCGATCGTGATATGCGCGAGGCCTACGAGTGCACCATCCGCGATTTGAAGCGCTTGCGCAAGGGCAACACGCGCCACACGGGCCCGACGATCATGTTCAAGTATTTCCACGACGCCGGCTTCCAATTTGCCGCCGCCGAGACGATGTATCAGCCGATGGAGCCCTGCCTCGCCTTCCTTCGCGGAGCAGAGGAGGCCTACGGTAACCCGAGCCTCGGCGTGCATCACGCTGTACAGTGGGGTACAACACCGCACGATACCGAGCCGCGTTACCGCCGCTTTATGCTGGCCAACTACGTCTCGTATATGCAGGGCGTACACGAGATCAATACCGAGGAGGGCTTCTGGCACCTCGAAAACGGCTTCTATAATCACCACCGCTTCTCCGAGGCGACCGCTCGCCACCGCGACGGCGAGCGCAGCATCGTGCGCTTTGCGCAGTCGCATACCCGTTCGGGTCATTACTACGCGCCCGGTGCCTTCCTGCACGGCCGTTATGATGGCTGGAACGGCTTTGGCAACAAGAAGGTCATGGGTATGCCCCAGATGCTTGTCGGCGAGCCTGAGGAATCCTGGAGCTTGATGAAGTATTTCTATCCGCTGGCCAACATCTCGAAGGCCGGTCTGCGCCCCGGCCCTCGCAAGTCTGAGGCCGACGATCAGCCGCGCGGCTACTATACGGGTACGCCGAACGGCAACGTCGACGTCGTACCGATCGAGCGCGCTGATTTCTCGCGCTATCAGTATCTCTCCTTCGCGGGCTATAACGCCGCCGACGCAGGAGACTTCGATCGCCTGCAGGAATACGTGGAGAACGGTGGCACGCTGCTGTGCGGCTGGCCTCACCTTTCCTACACGACGAACCGCGATGCCATCGAGGGCTACCGTCACCAGTATTTGCACCATCCGCTCGTCGATTGTCTGACGCTCGGCCGTCCGATCTTTGAGACACACGCATGGAACGGACAGAGCATGGAGATCGCTGTGAACCTCGTTCCCGGCGCCAAGACACTCGTCAAGACCGACGACGGTCTGCCGCTCGTCTGCTCCGTCAAGCGCGGCAACGGTGAGATTCTGCTCGTCAACAGCCGTTTGTATCCCGGAAACGATGCCATTCGTCCCGCCTATGACGAAATGCTTGCCATGCTCCACGATCGCGTGGAGGCGACCGAGCCGAACGGTATGACGTGCGACGTCGACGTTCAGTACACGGTCTATGCCCAGGCGGACGGAACGAGACACTACTACGTCACCCCCGTCGACTGGTACAACCAGCCCGACTTCCAGCGCCACGCCACGCTCCGCGTGGGGGCGGATCGCTACGAGCTTTCCCTCGATTTTGGTACGATCGTCAAGATTGTGGCGACCGATACGGCGGCCGCGTGGACCGAGGAGGACACCGCCGAGGTGCTCGCCGTCGGTGACGGTGAGGTTACCCTTCAGGGCCTCGATACCGTTACGCTGCATGTCGCACGCGGCGGTAAGGAGACCGTCGTCACTGTTGATTGCTCGAAAATTCCAATGCAGACTGTCAAGCTGTAATCTTTATTTGCCACCCGCTGAGGCGGGTGGCTTTTTTTGTCAAAAAATCCTTGGTTTCTCTTGACTTTTGGGGTGTAATATGGTATCCTAACAGTAAGAAAAATGCGTGCCGATCGCACGCGGATATCAAGGAGGGAACTATGATTTTTCAACCGCAGAAAACGGTCAAGACCGATCTTTCCGATACCGTGCTGAAGCGCGGACAGAGCGCAAGCTTCCGCTTCACGGGTGAGGGGCTGTCGGATGCCGACCATCACCGCTTATATTTTACCTGCGAGGACCGCATGCATTATGCGCTCAAGGATGAGCCCCAGACCGAGCGTCTGTATATGCTGATCGACGATTCGCTCGATACCGAGCATACGCGCTCCCGTCGCTACTGTCTCGATCTGTCCTGTGGCAAGCCGATGCCGATGGTTGCTAAGCGTGCTTCGACCAAGATCAAATGGACGCCTCCCGTGTCCGCCATTATGATCGGCGCGACCGATGAGTGGGAGCTTGGCATCTGGGCGATGGCCAAGAATCTCAAGATCGAGGAGGGTGGCTATTTGCAGATCTGCCTCGAGCGTTGGGACAAGAAGCCCGGTATCAATCCGCTCCTGACGAAGGAAGCTCCCGATGCGACCGAGATCGTCTCGATCCCCGAGGGCACGTATGACTATACCTTCTTCTCCAAAAAATTTGAAATTTCCCGCAAGACGACCGCGTGCGTGCTGATCACCGTCGAGGGTGAGAACTATTCGGGCGAGATCTATCTTGAGGAGCCGACGCTTCGCACGTCGACGGGGAAGAACGCTTGCCCCGATTTCGATATCTCCGTACCGAACCTCAACGACTTTATGTGGGTCGGCCAGAGCCTTTCGAAGAAGGAGTGGCCCGAGTTTGTCATTTCGATCAACGGTCGCGAGATCTACAGAGGCGAGGTATTCCTCCGCATTCACCGCTATCCGTCGGTCGAGCTGGCGATCCCCGACGATCTCGTATTCGGCGAGGAGAATGAAATTACCTTTACCTATACGAGCCACTATCACGACACCGTGCCGCTTTCGATCCGCGAGGTCATGATCCTTGCGCGTCCGAAGAAGCTGTTCCAGATTACGTATTGCCCGAGAACGGCGGTCATCGGACAGGACGTCTGCGTCTTGATCCGTACCGACGAGGACAATGTGACGCTGACCTGCAAGAGTCCTGATTTTGAACCCGTATCGTCTTTGAGCTTTGCCGAAAAGGGCATTCACGCCGCTCGTTTCCGCGCCGCGAAGACGACCAACCACCAGAAGCTGACGCTTGCCTCGGGCAACGTGACCGATACGGCCGAAATCGTACACATGGCCGAGCGCGGCGAGGACAATGTCATTTGCGGAAGCGGTGACATGATCTACATCAACTCGAACGACCAGGAATGTGTCGAGGACTACCTCGAGTGGTTCCTTGAGCAGGAAATGGGCGATCTTGTGACGGTGCGTCCCTGCTACCGTTGGAGCAGCCACCGCACGCTCGTGCCCGCCGTATGGAGAAAGTTCAACGAGATCTGTAACGGCATGGACGTCAAGTACGCGCATATGCTCGACGGACGCGATCTGGCTGCCATTCCTCATAACCCGAGCCTCGAGATGATGCAGGGCAAGCACTTCCTCGGTCGCCAGCTTCACGAGCGCGACGGTCAGGCCTTCTATTGGAACTATCCCGCCTTCCAATACATTCCGACTAACCCTGTTTTCTGGGATATGGGTCAGCGCATTTCGCGCCAGTGCCCCGATACGGTTGAGACAGCATACGGTGCGGGCAACCTCATCATTGCCGAGCGCGGACGCGGTGCCCTGTATCACAACATCGACTGCGCGGCCGATATGAAGTCGGCACACGAGAGCGCGATGGATACGCTTCACGTGCTGCGTCAGGGCGGAAGCACCCGTCATACGGGTCCGTCCGTGATGTTTAAGTATTTCTACGAGTCGGGCTTTGATTGGTGCGGCGCGGAGACGATGGACTCGACGATGGAGGCTTTGCTCGCCTTCCAGCGCGGTGCGGCCAAGGCATATGAAAAGGATACCTTTGGCGTGCATCACGCCGTGCAATGGTCGACCAAGCCGCACGATACCGAGCCGCGTTACCGCCGCTTCCTGCTCGCTCTTTATACCTCGTATCTGCAGGGTGTGCACCAGATCAACACTGAGGAGGGCTTCTGGCATCTCGAGAGCGGTTATTTCAACCATCATCGCTTCTCCGAGGCAACCGCGCGTCACCGCGAGCAGGAGGTGCGCATGACACGCTTCGCACGCTCGCACACCCGTTCGGGTAAGTATTACACCCCCATTGCCATTCTGCACGGCCGTTACGACGGCTGGAACGGCTTCATCGGTGTGCGTCTGTGGGGTATGCCGCATATGATCTCGGGCGAGGCCGAGCTGTCCTGGCAGCTTCTTAAGGTCTTCTATCCGCTCGACCGCATCGAGCAGACCGGTATGTGCGTGACGGGAACGAGTGCCGGTCCCGACGGTAAGGACGACAAGCCGCGCGGCATGTACTCGGGTACGCCTCGCGGAAACGTCGACGTCATGCCTGTCGAAAAGGGCGACTATTCCGACTATAAGCTGCTTGCGTTCCTCAGCTACAATGCGGCCGAACATTCCGACTTCGACCGTCTCGAAAGCTACGTACGCAAGGGTGGCACGCTGCTGCTCGGCTGGCCGCACCTCGCAACGACGACCAATCTTGCCGATATTCAAAGCTACAACCAGCACTACATCTACCATCCGATCATGACCGCGCTGACCTACGGCGCACCCGTATTCGAGAAGCGTACCTACAACGGCCAGTCCCTCTCGGTCTGCGTCAACGTGGCCAAGGACATTGAGATTCTCGAGACGACCGACGACGGCACGCCGCTCGTATATGCCGTTAAGATGGGTGAAGGCCGCATCATTCTCATCAACTCGAAGCTCTATGCCGCGAACGAGATCATCCGTCCCGTCTATGAAAAGACCCTGATCGACCTGCAGGCAGCCCTTGCCGCCGAGGAGCCCGATGAGATGAACTGTGACGTCGACGTGCAGTACACGGTCTACGCGCAGGAGGACGGCGCAAGACATTACTACGTCACGCCTGTTGACTGGTACAACCAGCCCGACTTCAAGCGCCATGCCACGCTCCGCGTAGGCGAGGAGCGCTACGGCATTGACATTCCGTTCGGTACGATCTACAAGATCGTGGTTAAGGACGGTGTGGCCGCATGGGCCGCCGAGGATACCGCCGAGGTGCTCTCTGTGAGCAAGACCGAGGTCACGGTGCAGGGTGTTGACCTTGTGACCGTCCACATTCTCAAGGACGGCGTCGAAAAGGTTGTGATCGTCGATTGCACCGACGAGTCGAAGCGCACGATTTCTTTATAAAAGCGAAAGGCGCTTATTATGAGTAAAAGCTTATCCATTCTTCAAACGATTGCCAAAGTGGCCAAGATCGTTTGTAAGGTCGTTTTCATTCTTTGCATCGTCGGCGGAGTCGGTTCGCTGATCGGTCTGCTTGCATTGGTTGTGTTTGGCCCGTCGCTCGTCGGTGGGCTTGGTCATCAATTTGAGAATGAGGCCGCACTTCTTTCAAGTATTTCGGGGTGCATCGCGGGTGCGATTACCTGTGCGGGCGAGGTCGTCCTTGCCCGTATGGGCGAGCGCTATTTTGATCGCGAGCTTGAGGCAGGCACGCCCTTTACGAAGGACGGTGCCAAGGAAATCTTCCGCTTGGGTATCGCGTCGTTGATCGTTTCGGTGGCGACCTCAATCGCCTCCGGCATTGTGTTTGGCATTTTTTGGATCTTTGAGCCGTCGCTTTCGGCAGAGGAGCTTTCTTCCGGTATTTCGATCGGAACGGGACTCGTTTGCCTGCTCCTGTTCGTGATCTTTTCGTACGGTGCCGAGCTTCGAGAGCAGATCCCGACCGAAAAGGCCGAGGAGGAAGAAGCAGCATCGGAAGAGTCATCGACCGAAACCCTGTAAAGACAATAAAAAAGCCATACCCATTAGCC
>CAYULZ010000020.1:0-15638 GCA_964445865.1 uncultured Lachnospiraceae bacterium
TGTAAACCACACGCCCCTCAAACGTGCGCGTCTGCCAGTTCCGCCACTCTCGCGTATATATGCTGTTTTGTTCGCGACAACATATAATATTATACTCGAATTTTTCAAAATGTCAATACCTTTTTGGAAATTTCTCAAATATTTTTTAGGATTTTTACAGAATTACTCATTCTTCCCGTGCGGATAGCCCTTGATGGTTTCGCGATTCTTCAAACGCGCCGTTTTTCCGCATTTTCCTGCGATTACACAGACGACGATCTCCCCTGCCTTCACAATCCAGAATGCGGCGATATACGCCCAAAGCTGAATATCCGAGACGGTTTCATAGGCATCAAAATTTGCACCTTGATTCAAAAGGCCTGCGAGGTAGCGCGTACCGCCCGCGACAAAGGGATAGAACCGCAACAACAAGGATAACAAAAAATGTACGACCGATGCCATAAGAACGGCAATCACAATCCGTCCCGGCTCAAACGAAACGGTTTTATAGGACTCATAGGCAACCACGAGTCCCAACACAAGTGCCCCCGTTAAAAAGCCGACAACAGCGCGCACAATGGCAAAAACGAAGAAATCCGGGGTGACCAAAACATCCACGAATTTTACAATCAAGCCACTAACGGCAAGATTCAAAAGCGATGCGGCAACCATACAAATTGCATACACAAGCGCATCCAGAAAATACTGTTTTTTCATAAGAACTCCTTTCCGAGGCTTTCTTCGCATTTATTGTATCACAAAACGCATACAATTTCAATATGATTTACAAAAAAAGCGGGGCGCTCTATGAAAATCAAGATCGGTTTCCTAACCGTTTGCACGCTCCTTGCGTGGTTGCTTACCAATTCTCTCTACGCTGTCGCAGGCTTTATCGCAGCGACGCTTCACGAGCTTGGCCACATTGGCATGGCAAGACTCTTGGGGATTCCCTTTCGCGAGCTGAACGTTACGCCCTTTGGTGCAGCGCTGACACCGTCAACTGCCATGGGAAGCTACACCGATGAGGTGCTAATCGCGGCAGCCGGTCCTGCCGTCAATCTTTTATCGGCGCTCATAATACTGCCGTGGACGCGAAGCGGAGTGGCGTTCCCTCTTTTTTTCTTAATATCTTCCCTTTTCCTCGCCATTCTCAATCTTCTTCCTGTATCGGGCTTTGACGGAGGACGGATTCTTTCCTGCCTGCTATGTAAACATTGTGAGCCATTGGTGGCGGAGCGTATTCTGGGCGTCAGCTCCTTTGTTATCGTTTTTGCATTGTGGTGTCTTTCGGTATACCTGTTGTTACGAATCGAGAGTTCCTTGTCGCTTTTTGTTTTTTCCTGTTCTCTTTTTTTGAAGCTTTTTGTCAATCCGGAAAAATCCTTATGAAAGATAAATTGAGGATTTCGGCAGATTTTGGAGATTAAGCAAGATTTTGCGAGAAAAACGATGTTTTTTATCAAAAAATCTCGCTTGAATCCCATTTAACGCGAATAATTGCGAATTTTCCAAAAAATATTTGAAAAACATATTGCATTTTCTATCGTTATCTGCTACAATATACTTTACTATGGGATTTTGGTTTTATTTTGACGTTCATCCGTCTCGCCATTTTCCCAATTTCGTATTTATAAAGGAGTATTTATGCGAAATGAAAACAAAGCTGATCGAGCTGAAAAATATCTGTAAATCCTTTGACGGCGAGCCAGTTCTGGCCAACGTTGACCTCTACATCAATGACAAGGAATTTATTACGCTTCTCGGCCCCTCTGGCTGTGGAAAAACGACGACCTTGCGGATCATCGGCGGCTTCGAAACGCCCGATGTAGGTGAGGTATATTTTGACGGAAAGCGCATCAATGATGTGCCCCCTTATAAAAGAAGCGTTAACACCGTTTTTCAGAAATATGCCCTCTTTCCACACCTGAACGTATACGATAATATCGCGTTTGGTCTGCGTGTGGCCAAGCTTAAGGAGGACGAGATCAAGCCCCGTGTTTCTGAAATGCTTGAGCTGGTCAATCTTAAGGGCTTTGAGCGCCGCGACGTCACGCGTCTTTCGGGAGGTCAGCAGCAGCGTGTGGCTATCGCCCGCGCTCTCATTAATCACCCAAAGGTTCTGCTTCTGGACGAGCCTCTCGGCGCACTTGACCTCAAGCTCCGCAAGGACATGCAGGTCGAATTGAAAAACATTCAGCACAAGACGGGTATCACCTTCATTTATGTCACCCACGACCAGGAGGAAGCACTCTCGATGTCCGATACCGTCGTCGTCATGGCAAACGGTAAGATCCAGCAGATTGACACGCCTACCGATATCTACAACGAGCCGATCAATGCCTTTGTCGCCGACTTTATCGGTGAGTCCAATATTCTGGATGGCGTGATGCTGGCCGATTACCGCGTAAAATTTGCCTCGCAGATATTTGACTGTCTCGATAAGGGCTTTGAAACAAACGAGGCTGTAGATGTGGTTGTCCGCCCGGAGGACGTGGATGTCGTTCCTGTTGACAAGGGTATGCTCAAGGGACTTGTGACCTCGGTCACCTTCAAGGGTGTTCATTACGAGATCATCGTGGATATAGACGGCTTCAAGTGGATGATCCAATCCACCGATTATGTTGCCCCCGGTGCCGAGATTGGCGTTTATATCGAGCCCGATGCCATTCATATCATGAAAAAATCCGAATACTCCAACATGTTCGGTGATTATTCTACCTTCTCCGACGAAATGGATCATCTCTCTGACGTGACGGAGGATGAGGAAGAATGAAGAAAAAAACGCAAAAGCATTCTCTGTTTGAGAGACTCGCGGGATCGCCTTATGTTGTATGGTCGCTTCTCTTTATCGTGGCACCGCTTTTGTTTGTGGCCTACTTTGCTTTCACTGACCGAAACGGAGCCTTTACCTTCGAAAATATTCTTTCGTTGTCATCGTATTCCGAAACCTTCGTCATGTCTCTCGGCTTTTCGCTGATTGCAACGACAATCTGTCTGTTACTCGGCTATCCCTTGGCCTACTGCATGGCAAGAACCTCAGAGCGCACGCGCAGCATTCTGCTCGTGCTCCTGATGCTTCCCATGTGGATCAGCCTTTTGATCCGTACATACTCACTGATGGCACTCCTCGACAATGGCGGCATCGTCAGCGGCTTTCTTACGACGCTCGGCTTTGAAAAGCTGACCTTTATCGGCACTGATGCGGCGGTCATTTTAGGTATGATCTACGATTTTCTCCCCTATATGGTGCTTCCGATTTATACGACGCTGATCAAGCTTGACAATCGCTATCTGGAAGCCTCGGCCGACCTCGGCTGCAATAGCATTCAAACGCTCTTCAAGGTGATCCTACCTTTGACCACGCCCGGCATCATTTCGGGCGTGACGATGGTATTCGTTCCCTCGATCAGTACCTTCTACATTTCGCAGAAGCTGGGCGGCGGCTCATTTGACCTCATCGGTGACACGATCGAGCGTCAGTTCCAGAATGCCGTTACCTATCATACAGGTGCGGCCATTTCGTTGGTCATGATGATTCTTATTCTCATTTCGCTTGCCGTTATGAACCGATTTTCGGACAACGAGGAGGAAATGATCGTATGAAATTTCTTTCCAGATTTTATATGGCGCTCATTTTTCTTCTGTTGTATGCGCCCATTCTCGTCGTAATCCTTTTTTCTTTCAATGTATCGGGTAGCTTGAGTCATTTTTCTGGCTTTACACTGTATTGGTACCGCGATCTTTTCCGCGACGGTGAAGCCATCACGGCATTGAAAAACTCACTGTTTTTGGCTGTGAGCTCATCGGTACTGGCGACCGTTCTTGGAACCTTTGCGGCCTTTAGCATTGCGCATTCCAAGAACAAGTTTTATCAGCGCTCTATGAAAAGCATTTCCAACATTCCTATGATGAATCCTGATATTGTAACCGGCGTTTCGATGATGCTTCTTTTCGTTGGTGTCGCTACGGTATTAAGAATCAACGATATTCTGGGAATGTGGACGATGCTCATTGCGCACACGACCTTTAATCTGCCGTATGTCATTCTTTCGATCCTTCCGAAATTCCGGCAGATGGATAAGCATTTGATTGAAGCGGCTCTGGATCTCGGTTGTACCCCACGCCAAACCTTCTTCCGCGTGGAGCTTCCCTCGATCCTTCCCGGTATTATTTCAGGACTTATGATGAGTTTTACGCTGTCCTTGGACGATTTCGTTATCAGCCATTTCGTAAGCTCTCCCGATTTCAAGACCCTGCCGCTTTACATCTACAATCAGACCGCGCATGAGGTCAAATTCAGCATGTACGCGCTGTGCACGCTGATTATTCTGGCTATTCTGATTTTGCTGATTGCCGTAAATGTAATGGGCAACAAAAAAGAAAAGAGCCGACTGGCGAAAGGAGGCCGCGTATGAAAAAAACGCTTTCCCTTTCTCTCCTTACCACATGCTTGCTTCTTTTACTTTGTCCCTTATTTACCTCTTGTGCCGATACCGGCGAGGTCACCCTGTACGTTTACAACTGGGGGGAATATATTTCGGACGGCTCGGAGGGCACACTCGACGTCAATGCGGCCTTTGAGGATTATTGCCGCGAAACACTGGGCATAAATGTAACCGTCAATTATTCCACCTATTCTAGTAACGAAGACATGTACGCCAAGATCAGTAGCGGTGCGGCGTCCTATGATGTCATCATTCCTTCGGACTATATGATCCAACGCATGCTATCAGCGGAAACGCCAATGCTTGCTCCTCTTGATCTTTCCAAGATTCCCAACTACCAGTACATCGACGAAAAATTTAAGGGTGAGAACGTCTATTATGAAAACGGCTCGTCCGAGACTTATTCGGTACCCTATTTTTACGGTATGGTCGGTATCATTTACAATGCCGACCTCGTAGCCGAGGCAGACATTGCCGACCAAAGCTGGGGACTAATGTGGAATGAGAATTATACGCGCGATATTCTGCAGTTTAACAACAGCCGCGATGCCTTCGGCACGGCCATGTATTATCTCGGCTATAACGTCAATGAAGCCCCTGAGGAGCAATGGCGCGAGGCGCTAGTGCTCCTAAAGGAGCAAAAGGAGCTTGTCCAGGGCTATGTCATGGATGAGATCTTCAATAAAATGACGAGCAATTCGGCCGCTATCGCTGCTTATTACGCGGGTGACTACATTTCGATGTACGTGGACAACGACTCCCTTTCCTTTTACTATCCGAAAGAAGGCACGAATGCCTACGTAGATGCCATGTGCATTCCTGCGACCTCACAGAATATTGATCTCGCGCACGAGTACATTAACTTCATGTGTAGCGAGGAGATTGCCATTGCCAATGCGGAATACACCTATTATGCCTCCCCTCTGACGACGGTCGTCAATAACGAGAACTACCGTGCATGCATGGAAGAGGTACATCCCGAGGCGATGGATATTCTTTACGGCGAGGCCACGACCTCCGTGCCTACGCAGGCTTACCTTAATCTTTCTCCCGAGCGTCTCTCTCTTCTGAACGAGCTGTGGGAGGAGCTGAAGGTAGAAAGCAAAATCGGCGTCGGTATTTATATCTGGTGCGGCACGATCCTTGGCGGACTCGCCGTACTGATCGTCGTTCAAACGGTCAAAAAGCGTCGCCGTGCAAAATATTACGATTAATCAAAAAAGAGCAAGATATTACAATCTTGCTCTTTTTTGTTATAAAATGTCACGTTCATGCAAAACAACGCCGTTTTTGACAAGTGTTTTTTGAAGCATTCCTACATCAAGAGAGGAAAAATCGTCGGTCATGGCGGCTGCCGTTCCCGCCGCTTCACCCGTTACGGCACAGCACGGAATGACACGCATGACGTCCCAAAGGGTCTCGTTGACCGAGGTACACCGCCCCGCACAGATCAGATTTTTGATTCTAGCGGAATACAATGTGCGGAAAGGCACCTCGTACACGGGACCTCGCTTTTTCCAATTGGAAACCATGCCGATAGAATCCTCAAAATACGTGTGCATTTCCTTATCGGATAACTCGTATTCTCCCACGATACGCCGTGTCATACGAATCTGCGGGATCGTGGCAAATGTAGTCGGCCAAAGCTGACTGTCGAGCTCCCTTCTTTTGAGGAAATCTTGATAGGAGGCATCATGCGACAGCACCATCATCTCGGAGAGTTCCTTGGTATCCAGCCCCCCAAAGCGTCGATTGCACAGATACTTTCTCTCCTTTTTTGGATCCTTTTCCTCCTCGGGCGTATCCGAGGCGCCGAGCGAATGCAAGGCATATCCGTCACGACCAGTGGTATAGTACCATGCAGCAAGCACATTTCCCTGCTTAAAAGTTTCAGTCGGTGCACCAGAAAAAACAGCAATATCACAATCGCCCGTGGCATCGACCACCGACATCACAGCATACGCTTCTCTTCCCGATTTGCCATCGGTAATAATATGGCGGATTTTGCCGTTCTCAACATCTGTGGCAACGACATATACTCCGTAAAGGATATCCACACCAGCGTTCACCAACAGCCTCTCGGCAAGAATGGCGAAGAGCTGCGCATTATACTGTACCTCAAAACGCTTATCCTTTTCTGTGTGTGAACCACTACCATTCAGCCAATTTTCGGGATATTTGGCCTCTGCCCCGTGTCGAATCGACAACCGCAGAAGCTCCTCGGCGATACCGAAGGAGACCTGATGTCCCAATCCGTCGCAGAGCGGTAAATAGATGGTAATAAGTCCTGCCGTTCCAAGGCCACCGAGCATAAACTGCTTTTCAAAAAGAACCGTGCGCTTGCCGGCGCGGGCAGCTGCCAAGGCGGCTGCAATCCCCGCAAAGCCTCCGCCGCAAACGGCGACGTCATATTCGCCACGGATTTTAGTTTCTAACGTTTCCCGAATCATAGGCTTTACTCGACGCCAACTATAGCCTTGATTTTTTCATGCTCGGTATCGGTATAGCGAACCTTAATCCCTTCGCCAATCTTCAAAAGCATCAATGCTTCGTTTTCAGCAATCGCCTGCTTGTAAAGATTGCCGTCACTTCCTGTGATATACATCACAGAATTGCCGTTCACCGTTACGATACGCAAATCGGTTACAGTAATTTCCGCTGTCTTGGTCTCTACGCTTGGTGCAACAGGCGCTATCTGTTGAGGAATGTTATCAATCACACCCTCCTGCTTTAGAAGAGCAAGATAAGCCTCCTTGGCCTCGGTCTGTGTCGTTCCCGTGGCTACGATGCTGTAATTCTCTACGTTGACGAGAGCATACAGCTTGACGATACCGTTACTGTCCTTGAGCACCATGATATAGGTAGCCTCATCCGAGACATTGATGAGCGACGGGAAGGATGCGATGTATCCCTTTTCCTGAACCTCGCCCTCAGCGGCGGCCATAGCCGAATATTCCTCGGCACCAATCACGGGATAGAACTTATAGCTTCCCGTTCTCGCATTACTGATCAAAAATCCGATGTTGGATTCGTCATTACTGACCGAGGTTACGCCCGTAAAAAACCATACGTCATCCTCGATCATGATATAGCCGAAGTCATCGGTCGTAACCTTGCAATCCTTTTTGCCGATCACGCTGTTCCAATAGCCGTTCTTCAGCATGCCGTACCAATCGTATTTCTCGGCGGCGTGATCACCGGTAAAGACATTATCCACCCAGCTCGGCGTATCAGCAAGCGCATAAAGCTGCGATTCCCCCGTGCAAGGATTAAAAATAATGACCTCGTTGACGTCCATCGCGCCGAACATACCGACCTTCGGTGTCATACAGGATACGATATAGTAGGGATTCCCTGCCTCGTCGATTTCAAAAGCATATGAGCCGAATATCTTGGTCGGATAAGAAAAGCGGAGCTTTCGGTGAAGATCCTCGTTAAAATAAGCACTATCGGTATACTTGATCGCTTGTTCAAAGCGAATATACTCTGCCGAGCTATTGACAGGATCGACCATAACGTATCCGGGAATGCCGCTTTCGTGATTATTCCACCAACGAAAGAAATCGACATATTCCAGTACAGAAACCTTTTCAGGAAAGCCGTGATAGTTGATCTGATAGTATGAGCCGTTGATCTGATACTGCGAAACCACATCGGACAGCGCTCCGAGAGTACGGTTTCCGATTACGTTTGCAGAATCGGAATCCATCAACGCAATATTGGTAACCAGATCGGTCTCGGGCATATCCTCCTCAAACACGGCTTCCTCAACGTCAATGACCTGCGAATAGGCTTTAGCATTAAAAAGTGTAGAAGAAATCAGATTGCCCACAAGCAAAACGACCACGGGAATGGCCACAAGGATCGCGACAAGCTTTCCCATATGAAAGCCCTTGGTAAAAAATTTCTGTCCTCTCTTAAGATTTTCTACGTTCCCTTTCAAGCCAAGGATAAAATAAATGCCGCCAAAAATTAAGAATAAAAGAGCAAGCGTCATCCAAAAATCCTGACTGTAAATATTGATGGCGGGCAACGATACGTAAAAGATTACCGCCGCCAGCACTACCGTCAAAACGACTGACAAAGCAATACGGGTAGTTTTTTTCATAAAAACCTCCTTGTTTTTTTTATGATAAAGAAGTATCTTTTGGCTTCTGCGGGCCTTGAAAATCAAAGACGCATTTTCCGTCAGTGAGAATTAACCACGCATCAAAGCTCTTTCCCGTACGGGGAGAAACGAATCCACGTATCATAGCCGTACGTCCCGTTTCCAAGAGTAACCTTGCATTGCGAAGCGAAACGGCACGGTTACAAATGTAATGGCCAAAGCTGAATTTACAGCCCTCCTTGTAGGCACTGCAACCGTATCCGAATTTTGTTCTTCGAACGGTTGCCCCACAAAGTGGGCAAATACCGATTTCATCACCGAAAAAGCCGATGTCGCAATCGTCCTCAAGGGCAACCTGTGGCACAGGCTCAAAATACCGCGCAATCTCGTCCTTGGCAAGCTGTACGCTATCCTCGATCGGCATTTCTCCGCGGAACACGCGCTTAAGAGATTTACCCATTTCCGACGTTTTGAATTTATCCATGCTGATGCCTAGGCGTTGAAGCGACTCGATAAAATAAATTCCGTCCGGTAAAATGGTGTAAACGTCCTTTTTTAACTGAATATATCCGCTTTTTCTGGCATTGTCAATGATACCCGTTCGTGTGGCCTCTGTACCAAGCTCCACGCCCTCAAGCATCGCACGATACTCCTCTGCATCGTCCGCCCCCACACGATCGTCGATTGCGGCCTTTTCCTCACGGAAGGGATTTTTCAGATAATTGTTCAGGGTTTCAATGGTATAATGCTTGGGTGGAGAGGTCTCCTTTTCGGTAGGAGTAAAGCGGATATTCACCACGTCCCCCTTTTTCAAATCGGGCAGAAGCTTATCCTTTTGTGCAGAATCGTCGTATTTCATCCAACCCTTTTCACGGATCATCATGCCTTTCAGCACAAAGCTTTCGAGTTCGCCCACGTCGATGGTAATCTCTACACGCTCTGCGAGGCATTCCTCGGCACAAAATACAGCCACAAAGCGGCGAAAGACCGTCGAGTATACCTGCATTTCCTGCTCGGAAAGACGGCTTTTATCGGGAATCTTATAGGTGGGAGTAATGGCTGAGTGGGACTCGATTTTGGCATCGTCAAAAATCGTTTTCTTATCCTTAAACACTACGGGATATCCAAGCTTGGCACAATTTTTTAGAATGTTTTTAACCTTATCCTTCTCGGCCGTTGCCAAATATTCGGAGTTGGTACGGGGATAGGTCAAGTACCCCGATTCATAAAGTCGCTGAATGATCTCAAGGCTTTGTGCCATTGACATCTTGTATTTTTTACCGAGCACATTCTGTAGCTTCGAAAGTGAATACAACTTACCCGGTGACAGCGTGTCCTTTTTGCGCTTTACGGAGGTCACAGTAGCCGTCTGCGCGTTATACAGCGCACACATCTCCTCTGCCTGACGGTATTGATTGCCGTTAAACTTCTTTTTGCTTTGTAGCTCTACGACCTCGTCACCTGTTTTTTCTCGGCTGACGATGGCGTAATATTTTTCGGGAACAAAATTCTTAATGGCCATATCGCGATCATAAATTGCCTTGACAATGGGCACAATCACGCGTCCGACGCGCAACAAGCTTCCCGTCCGCAGTGTAGCATAGCGCGTCAGATTAACCCCATAGAGCCAATCCATATAAGTTCTGGCATATCCCTCGTTGGCAAGATTGTCATAAGACGCTTCTTCCTTCATGTCGGCAAAGGCAGCCTTGATGGTTTCTGGCGTCTGATCGGGTAACCATAAGCGCTTAAGAGGCTTTTGTGACCGCAAAGCCTTTTGAATGCAGGTGCGAACGATGATCTCGCCCTCCCTATCCGCATCTCCCGCATTGACGATCTCATTCACGTCCTCACGGTTGCAAAGCGTCTCAATAACCTGATATTGTCGCAAAACGCCATCGTCAAGCTGTTTTCCGTCGCCGCGACGAAGCTCATAGTGAAATATCTGCGGAAAGCAAGGAAGATTTTGCATGCTCCATCCACGCGTACCTTCAGGAAGCGGTTGATAATATTCAATATCCGCCAACGAAAAGAGGTGACCGAACGCCCACGTAATCAGGCAATTCTCACCCTCCAAATACCCGTCGCGCTTGCGAAAGCTCCCAAGCCCTGCGGCAATATTCCGACCGAGACTCGGCTTTTCGGCAATAATCAAAATCATACGAACCTCACAAAAAAAGGGATACCTTTGAAGAAAGCCTTCGGCAATAGGATACCGAAGGCTTTTATCATTCATTTTTTCAACCGACGTATTTCTGAACGGTTGCCGATGCGCTTTCTACCGGAATCGAAGATGTAATCACAATATTCACGCCAATCTTTTCGGAAAGAGCGTTGATCTCATCCACGAACTGATCGAAGGATGCCAGATCATCATTGCAAATCTTCAGAGCAGAATCGATAAACAAATCGGTTACATCGTGGTTGCTAGCAAAAATGCCTGCCACGAAACCGTAAAGGGACTTCGCATCGGTAACAAAATACTCATTGGTATCAATCAATCTTGCTTGATACTTGACGTCATAGCGCAACTTTACGCCCTTTTCTATACAAACGACATCGCCGTGAGAGTGATCGACTGCGGTATTAACCATGTTGATAAGAGTCTTTGTTTTTCCTGTACCTTTTACGCCGATAATTAACTTTAACATTCCGGACCTCCGAATATTTTATTGAGCCAAAGTAGAGCTCATTTATATTATAACGCATATCGGAAAATTTTTCAAGAGCAAATTGCAAAAAATATAAATTATTTTAATCTGGCTTCCAAAGCCTGCTTCTGCTCCTCATATCCGGGCTTTCCAAGAAGTGCAAACATGTTCTTCTTATAGGCCTCCACACCGGGTTGGTTGAAGGGGTTTACCCCGAGCATATAGCCGGAAATACCGCAAGCAAACTCGAAGAAATACAAAAGATTACCAAGCGTGTATGCGCTCTTGTCTTCCAATTCAATGAGAAGGTTGGGCGTACCGCCGTCCACGTGTGCCAGAATCGTTCCCTTCATGGCCTTATCGTTGACATCGTTCATGTCCACGCCGGAAAGGAAGTTCAGACCGTCTACATTGGCCTCGTCATACGGTACAGCAAACTTGCTGTCCGCATTCTTTACCGACACGATAGTTTCGAAAAGGTTTCTCTTGCCGTCCTGGATAAACTGTCCAAGAGAATGGAGATCCGTCGAGAAGATTACGGAAGCCGGGAACAGTCCCTTGCCGTCCTTACCCTCGCTCTCACCGTACAGCTGCTTCCACCACTCGTTCAGCATAGCCGTGTAGGATTCATAACTGACGAGAATTTCAGTATCCTTACCCTGACGGTACATCATGTTGCGAAGGGCAGCATACTTGAGGCAAGGGTTCTTCCCGAGGTCGTCAGTTGCGGTATAAGCAGCGGCTGCGTCGGCAGCTCCCTGCATCAAAGCATCGGTATCAATCCCCGAAACAGCAATCGGCAAAAGACCTACCGAGGTCAAAACCGAAAAGCGTCCGCCTACGTTATCCGGAACAACAAAAGTCTCATAGCCCGCTTCGTCGGCAAATTTCTTAAGCGTTCCCTTTTCCTTATCGGTCGTTACGAAAATTCTTTCCTTGGCACCGTCAACCCCGTATTTCTTTTCGAGCAAAGCACGGAAAATACGGAAAGCGATGGCCGGCTCGGTCGTGGTACCCGATTTGGAAATAACGTTAATGCAAACGTCCTTATCCTCACAGATCTGAAGCAGCTCATTCATCGATTGTGCGCTGATGTTACAGCCGGAAAAATAAATGTCAGGCGTATCCTTCTTCAAATTGTTGTACATCGGAGACTTCAAAAATTCGATCACGGCACGAGAACCAAGATACGAGCCGCCGATACCGATCACGATAAACACGTCGCAGCTCTTCTGAATCTTTGCCGCTGCCTTTTTGACACGGGCATATTCGTCCTTGTCATAGCTTTCAGGCAAACGGATCCAGCCAAGGAAATCGCTTCCCTCGCCAGTTCCCTCCATCAGCACACGGTGTGCCGCGGATACTTCTTCTTGCATGGAAGCCAGCTCTTTTTCATCGATAAACGGCTTCATGTACTTGTCATTCAACGTTACTGTCATTTCTTTTCCCCCACAGTCCATTTTTTAGAATTACATTATATAATAAATTTTCGAGAAATATATCACAGAATTGTGACTTTTTTTGCAACATTTATGACAAAATAATTAACTCTTTTCAAAAGGCCGACATTTTGGCCAGTACGCGGGTAAAAAGCTCCCAAAAGCTTATTTTTTCGACACTTTCTTCGGCAACGATACGACATTCTCCTATGGGCTTTCCGTCCAATTGATACGTAATTTTTCCAATAGCATCTCCCTTTTGGATCGGGGCCGTCAGGGTATCGGGAATATCCGTCATATATTCGATACGCTTACTATCATTTTTCGACACAACGTCAAAAAACTCTTCCGCACGCACATCACATTCCGAGCGGATGCCGCCCAAAACACGTATGGGCTCCAAGCTCACCGCAGGCGCGCGGTAAATGGCATAATTGGCAAAACCCCAGTCGAGAAGTGCCGTTGCCGATGCATTGCGAATATCACGGCTCTCCGCGCCCATAATGACACAAATGAGACTCATGCCGTCCCGTTCAGCCGTTGCACTTACGCAAAAGCCGGCCTTGGCTGTGGATCCTGTTTTCAAGCCTGTAGCCCCTTGATAAAAACGAACGAGGCGATTGGTATTGGTAAGGCCGAAAGCACCGTCACGAATGCTATCCATCCAGATCGAACTGTATTCGGTAATTTTTGAATGAGTCAAAAGCGCACGCGACATGATGGCAATATCACGAGCAGAGGTCAGATGTACCGTTGTGGTATCATCAAGACCATTGGTATTTTCAAAATGGGTATTCGTCATTCCGAGCTCATTGGCACGCTGGTTCATACGCTCCACAAACGCTTCCTCTGTACCCGCGATATGCTCCGCCAAGGCTACTGCCGCATCGTTTGCCGATGCAATCACTACGCTTTTGAGCATATCCTCTACACTCATCTGCTCGCCTTCCTTCAAATAGATTTGGGAGCCGCCCATTGAGCAAGCGTGTGCACTTGCCGTCACCCTATCTCCGTACCCGATCCTGCCGTCAGCAATTGCCTCCATGACCAAAAGTAGCGTCATAATCTTGGTTACTGATGCAGGTGGTAGCGCTTCATCCGGATTTTGTTCAAACAATATCTTCCCCGTGCTCGCTTCCATCAAAATAGCAGACTTACAAGGAAAAGAAAGAGACACATCTACCGCCACAGTTTCCGAAATCGGTGTCCCCTCACTGTCTGTAGCCCATACACTAATTGCCGAGAACATCGTAAAAATTGCCAGTAAAAAAGAAAGGACCCTGCACCTGTTTTTCTTTCGCTTCATAGCTATTCTCCTCAAAAAATTAATTTCAATCCATCATATGAAAGGAAAGAAAAAAACATGAAAGAAAAAGAAAACAAGCTTGCCACACAACGTGTAGCAAGCTTGTTTTCTATGTTATGCTAAGATCCAATCAAAGACCACGCTTGACGTAGTGCGTGTGAAGGATCTCGTGTGCCTTGTGGCTGTTCGGCTCGCCGAAATACTCGTCGTAAAGCTTCTTTACGGCAGAGTTCTCGTGAGACTTACGAACATCGGAGGTCACGTCGTCGTTGTACAGAACAGCGGCTCTGACCGATCTGAGATCGGTGGTCATTCTGACAACAGCAGGCTGGATCGGCTGACCGCCACCGTTGACGCATCCACCGGGACATGCCATGATCTCAATGAACTGAACGTTCAGCTCACCTGCCTTCACGGCATCCAGCACCTTCTTGGCATTACCCGTACCCGAAGCAACAGCTACGTTGAGCTCAATGTCGCCAAGCTTGTAAGAAGCAAGCTTCACGCCCTCAATGCCGCGAACCTCCTTGAAGTCAACCGACTCGAGAGGCTTGCCCTCGATGACCTCAGCTGCCGTACGAAGTGCGGCCTCCATAACGCCACCGGTTGCACCGAAGATCGCACCTGCGCCCGATCCGATATCAAAGGGATTGTCGAAGGGCTCGTCAGCGAGCGACTTGAAGTCAATACCTGCCTTAGAGATCATCCTACCGAGCTCTCTCGTCGTCAGCGCAACGTCAACATCGGGAACACCTGCGGCAGACTGACCGGGACGGCCAACCTCAAACTTCTTAGCGGTACAAGGAATGATCGACACGAAGAAGATATCCTCGGGCTTCCAACCCATCTTCTCAGCATAGTAGGTCTTGACGGTTGCGCCAAACATCTGCTGCGGAGACTTGCAGGTGGAAAGGTTGTCGATGAACTCGGGATAGTAGTGCTCACAGTACTTGATCCATCCGGGCGAGCAGGACGTGATCATGGGAAGAACGCCACCGTTCTTTACGCGACCGAGGAATTCGGTTGCTTCCTCCATAATAGTCAGGTCAGCCGTCAGGTTCATGTCGTATACGCCGTCGAAGCCCAGACGCTTCATAGCAGCAACCATCTTGCCCTCGCAGTCGGTACCGGGTGCGTAATCGAAACACTCGCCAATCTGTGCGCGAACGGAAGGAGCAGTACAAACAAGAACGTGCTTGCTCGGGTCTGCGATCGCCTCTCTTACCTTATCGGTATCGTCTCTCTCATAGAGTGCACCGACAGGGCAAGAAACGATACACTGACCACAGTTAATACAAGAGGTCTCGCCAAGGCTCAACTCGAAAGCAGAACCGATGTGCGTATCAAATCCACGGTCGTTAGCGCCGATCACGCCAATTTCCTGTACCTTCTGACAGGTTGCTACGCAACGGCGGCAGAGGATACACTTGTTGTTATCGCGAATAATAGGCGAGGACTCGTCAATCTTATGTACGGTCTTCTCACCTGCAAACTTTTCTTCATCCACACCGTATTCAAGGCAGAGCTTCTGCAGTTCGCAGGTCGTGCTACGAACGCAGGAGAGGCACTTGCGGTCGTGGTTGGAGAGAAGCAACTCCAGGTTGGTCTTACGGGATGCGTTGATCTTAGGGGTATTGGTCAAAATTTCCATACCCTCAGTTACGGGATATACGCAAGCGGTGACCATTCTGAAGGGTCTGCCGCCCTCGG
>CAYULZ010000020.1:15648-16995 GCA_964445865.1 uncultured Lachnospiraceae bacterium
TTGATATCCTTCAGGTAGCAAAGCGTGGGGATATCGATTTTTGCTGCTCTGGCAGCCTCAAGAACCGTGGATCCCTTCGGTACGGCATAGGCTACGCCGTTAATTTTAACATTGATATTTTCCATGTCCACTGTTCTCCTTTCTTAGTCCTTATAAATGGCTTTGATCTTCTTACAGCTATCCATACAAGCACCGCACTTCACGCACTTTTCGGGATCGATCGCAAAGGATGCGAGCTTGTGGCCGGGTGCAATATAGTCGGTTCTTGCAATAGCATCTGCAGGACAAGCCTTAGCACACAGACCGCATCCGATACACTTATCGGCATTGATCTTGTACTGCATCAAGCTCTTACATACGCCTGCAGGACACTTCTTGTCCACGATATGAGCAATATACTCGTCCTTGAAATAGCGGAGCGTAGAAAGGATCGGGTTGGGAGCGGTCTGGCCAAGTCCACAGAGCGATGCGCTCTTGATGTAGTTAGCAAGCTCCTCCAAGCGATCCAGATCCTCCATCTCGCCCTTACCCTCGATGATCTTATCGAGGATTTCGAGCAATCTTCTCGTACCGACACGGCAGGGCGTACACTTACCGCAGGACTCGTCGACGGTAAACTCAAGGAAGAAGCGGGCAAGGTCCACCATGCAGGTGTCCTCGTCCATAACGATCAATCCGCCCGATCCCATCATGGAGCCGATCGCAAGCAGGTTATCGTAGTCAATGGGGGTATCGATCAGAGATGCAGGGATACAACCGCCGGAAGGACCACCCGTCTGCGCGGCCTTGAAGGTCTTGCCGTTCGGAATACCGCCACCGATCTCCTCAACAACCTCGCGCAGCGTCGTTCCCATGGGGACCTCTACGAGACCCGTGTTGGTGATCTTACCGCCGAGAGCGAACACCTTGGTTCCCTTCGACTTTTCAGTACCGATCGTCTTGAACCAATCTGCACCGTGCAGAATGATCTGTGCGATATTCGCATAGGTCTCTACGTTATTCAGAACGGTAGGCTGTCCGAACAGACCCTTAACAGCCGGGAACGGAGGACGGGGACGGGGCTCTCCGCGATTACCCTCAATTGAGGTCATCAGAGCCGTTTCCTCGCCGCACACGAATGCGCCGGCACCCAGGCGAAGCTTGATATCAAAGTCAAATCCGCTGTTGAAAATGTTCTTTCCGAGCAGATCGTACTCACGAGCCTGGTTGATAGCAACCTCCAGGCGCTGAATGGCGATCGGGTACTCGGCACGAATGTAAATGTAACCCTCGCTAGCACCGATGGCATAGCCGGCAATGGCCATAGCCTCAAGAACGGCGTGGGGGTCACCCTCGAGGATCGAACGG
>CAYULZ010000021.1:0-16911 GCA_964445865.1 uncultured Lachnospiraceae bacterium
TGAGTGCGGCGTGCTCGATTCGCTCTCCGAGACCGCACAGAAGGTGCTTGCCAACCTCATCACCATCTTCCTCGGTATTACGATCGCCTCGCAGATGGAGGCTACGAAGTTCCTCGTCCCCGAAACACTGCTTATTCTCGGTCTCGGCCTCTTCGCTTTTATCTTCGATACGGCGGGTGGCGTGCTCTTTGCCAAGTTCCTCAATCTGTTCTTGAAGAAAAAGATCAACCCCATGATCGGCGCAGCGGGTATCTCGGCATTCCCGATGTCGGGACGCGTCGTACATAAGATGGGTCAGGCGGAGGATCCGCAGAACTTCTTGCTGATGCATTCCATCGGCGTTAACGTATCGGGACAGATCGCGTCGGTTATCGCCGGCGGCCTGATCCTTAGCTTCTTTGCATAAGGGGGACATACCATGCAGGATATTATTAAGAATTTTAACGTTTCCCGTTTCCTTGACTCCTTGCAGTACATGTGGAAGGGAATGCTCAGCATCTTTATCGTGATCGGTGTGATCATTCTGTTTATCGTTTTGCTCCAGAAGCTGACCAACCGTCAGCCGAAGAAAAAGGACGACGCAGGAGAGCAATAAGACTTTGGCCGTGATATCGCTCGATATCACGGTCGAAATTTCTAAAAAAAATTTCAAAAAAACTATTGACAAATGAAAAATCTATGATATAATAATATCAAGAATGATTCTCAATAAGGAATGCGTATTATGAAAAACGAAAGAAACACATTGCAAAAGAGAATCGTTTCGGATGTCTTTTGCAGTATGAACAACCACCCGTCGGCCGGCATGGTCTACGAGGCGGTGCAGGAAAAATTCCCGGGCATCAGCCGCGCCACGGTCTACCGACTGTTGGCCGAGGCAGCCGAAAAAGGGAAGATCCAACGACTGAAGCTCCACGATGTCACGCTTGGTAAGCATTATCACGTGGTGTGTCGATGTTGCGGTGCGGTGGCAGACGTGAAGCTTGAGGTCGATGACGAAGCACTTGCCAAGGAAGCCGAGGGCTATGAAGGTTTTTGTGTGGAGCATTGCCACATGGAATTCGTTGGCATCTGCGAAGGATGTCAGGCCAAACAAGAAAATCAAAAATAATTATTTATAATAAAGGAGAAAATTTATCATGGCAAAGTTTGTATGTTCTGTATGCGGTTACGTTCACGAGGGAGACAGCGCTCCCGAAAGATGCCCCCAGTGCAAGGTTCCTGCCGAGAAGTTTAACAAGATGGAAGAGAACAAGCTGAACTGGGCTGCCGAGCACGTTGTCGGTGTTGCCGAGGGCGCACCCGAGGATATCATCATGGATCTTCGCGCGAACTTCGAGGGCGAGTGCTCCGAGGTTGGCATGTATCTGGCTATGGCAAGAGTGGCACACCGCGAGGGCTATCCCGAGATCGGTCTGTACTGGGAGAAGGCCGCTTACGAGGAGGCCGAGCACGCCGCTAAGTTTGCAGAGCTTCTCGGTGAGGTCGTAACGGCCAGCACGAAGAAGAACCTCGAGATGAGAGTTGCCGCAGAGAACGGCGCAACCGAGGGCAAGTTTGATCTCGCAAAGCGCGCAAAGGCACTGAATCTTGACGCCATTCACGACACCGTCCACGAGATGGCTCGCGACGAGGCTCGTCACGGCAAGGCGTTTGAGGGACTGCTTAACAGATACTTTAAGTAATAAAATCCATACATGCAGAGGGCAGACTTATGTCGGCCCTCTTTTTTGCTTTAGGTATTGCAATCCATCCTGTTTTCGTGTATAATATTGGTAATGAGATCTTCGAGGAGGCGTTTATGAAAAAAATAATTCCTTTTGTTTCCCCGGCAGTATTTGGCTTGCTTGGCGGCCTACTTATCGCATGCGGTCTGGGTGCGCTCGCCATGATGACGTCTCCGTTCGCTGATTTGGATAAGCTGGATTTTCTCGTCCTTTCCCTTGTTGTTTCCGCGCTGTCGGCTCTGCTTATCCTCGTGATGGTGATTATAAATATGAAGTATTTGATCAATTTGGAGAATACTTGCAGGGCAAAGCTCATAATTTTTGCCGAGGCTTTCGTTAGCATGGGGCTGCTTTTCGTTTCTTGGTATCTTTGGGATCCCATCGTTGGCGAGTTGTATCATCTGTTTTAATACAGAGAAATCCTTGGGGCGGCTATGGCCGCCCTTGACTTTTTCTTCCTTTTTTGATATAATATCTCCGTAATAAAGAAAGGGATGAAGCGTCATGAACACAAAGCACGATAACGTTATTCTCATCGGTATGTCGGGGGCGGGGAAGAGCACGCTCGGCGTTCTGCTGGCCAAGGCCATGGGAAAGAACTTTTTTGATACCGATATTCTGATCCAGCAGAGCGAGGGCAAGCTGCTTCAGCAGATCCTCGACGAGGACGGCATGTCGTATTTTCTCGCGGCCGAGGAGCGGATCGTCTCCGCACTCGATATTCACGGTACGGTGATCGCCACGGGCGGCAGCGTGGTCTATTCTGAAAAGACGATGGCGCATCTGCGATCGCTCGGTACGGTCGTTTATCTCGAGGTCGCCTATGAGGAGCTCGCGTCGCGGCTTTCGAACATTAAAACACGCGGCATCGTATTCAAGGGCTCGGACGACCTCCGCTCGGTCTATCTCGAGCGTCTGCCGCTGTACGAGCAATACGCCGATCTCCGCGTCACATGCGACGGGCAGGGAATTGAACTTTGCGTGGAGCAATTGCTCGAATGTTTAAACTGAATGCTGTTGCTATGACTACAAGGCGTGCACCGCACGGTGCACGCCTCTCTCTTTTTACTCCCCCTTCGACAGAGAAGGGGCTCTTTTTTTGAAATGCGATTTACAGTTATTAAAAGATTTGTAAATAAATGTAATTTATCTCAATCTTTTGCTCAAAATCGTGACAAAATCGCGCTCGAAAAAGAATTTTTGAAAAAAATGCGACCGTTTTTCAAAAAGATTTTGGGAAAATTTCAAAAAACTCTTGCACTATAATTGGAAATGATTTATAATAATACCATCGAAGTGGGGCAAAGTGGAGCAAAGTGTAGCAAAGTGTAGCGAAAAACTCCAAAACCGCCGCCAAAAGCACCGAAAGGAGGCAGAATTCTATGTTATCGGGCGAGTACAGACATAATCTGGACCCTAAAAACCGCCTTTTCATTCCGGCAAAGCACCGCGAAGAGCTTGGCGAAAGCTTTATGGTTGCCAAAAGTGTAAGAGAAAACTGCCTGAAGGTGTATTCCTTGGCCGAGTGGGAGAATTATATCAGCCCCATTCTCAAGATGGACCGTAAGGCATCGGAGGCCGTCCTCCGTGCGTTGCACAGAAATGCGGCGCAGGTCAGCCCCGACGCGCAGGGAAGAATCGTTCTTCCTCCCGCACTTGTTCAGTACGCCTCGATCGACAAGGGCGCCGTTATCGTCGGATGCGGCAAATACGGTGAGATTTGGGCAGAGGAAACCTACGAATCCATGGCGGCAGAAGAGGACATGGAAAACATGAAGGCTCTTCTCGAATCCTACGGCTTGTGATGAGCGTGGAGAATCAAGTATTTTCGCACCGTTCGGTGTTGCTCGACGAGTGCATGGAGGCCCTCGACATCAAGTCTGAGGGAACCTATATAGACGGAACCGCCGGAGGCGGCGGACATTCCTTCGAAATTGCCAAGCGCCTGGACGGCGGACGGCTCATCGCGATCGATCAGGATGAGGCGGCCATCGCGGCAGCGGGCAAGAGACTGGAAATTTATGGCGAACGTGCACAAGTGGTTCGCAGCAACTTTTCCGAGATTGCCGATGTCTGCGACCGATTGGCAGTAGAAGGCATCGACGGGCTTTTGCTCGATCTCGGAGTCTCCTCGTATCAGCTGGATACGGCAGAACGGGGATTTTCCTACAACGCCGACGCACCGCTCGATATGCGGATGGATAAGCGTCGGACGCTCAGTGCCTACGAGGTGGTGAACACCTATTCCGAAGCTGAGCTTAAGCGGATCTTGTTCGAATACGGTGAGGAGCGTTATTCCGCCTCCATTGCCGCAGCGATCGTTCGGGAACGGCAAAAAAAGCCGATTGAAACGACGCTGGCCTTGTCCGAGCTGATCCGCTCTGCCATTCCCGCGCACGCGCGTGAAGGCGGGCATCACCCCGCAAAGAGAAGCTTTCAGGCGATCCGCATCGAGGTCAACGGCGAGCTTGACGTCATTGCTCCCGCGATTCGCGCGGCGGTTGGGAGACTGAATAAGGGCGGACGCATCGCGATCATCACCTTCCATTCGCTCGAGGATCGCATCGTCAAGCAGACCTTCGCATCCCTTGCGCAAGGGTGCACCTGTCCGAAGGATTTTCCGATCTGCGTGTGCGGCAATAAGCCGACAGTCAAGATCATCACCCGCAAGCCGATTTTGCCAAGCGCCAAGGAGCTTGCCGAGAACCCGCGTTCGCGTAGCGCCAAGCTCCGCGTCGCAGAAAAGCTTTGAAAAAATTCTGATGATAGATAAAATTTGAGGAGGTATAAAAAGAAAATGGCTGTTGATTCCATGAACGATTCTTACAACCGTTGCCTTGCCGAGCTTCGCGAAAGATACCGCGGACGAGGCGTCGCCCAAAATGCCCGTAATGAGCTGGCGGTGCAGATGCAGAAGGAAGAGACCTCCCGAGAAGAACTGCCGACCAACTACGTGCTCTACGATTCGCGCAGTCGCATTGCCGACTGCTACCGTAGCGGGGAGTACAACGGTAGCAAATATATGACCTCGGACGATTTTGTCCGTTACTTCAAAAGTCGCCGTGCCTTCTATATGCCGAGCGCACTGCGGGAAAGGGAAGCGGAAGCTGCGAAGAACTCTGCGGTTCCGAAGCGTCAAAATGCTTCCGCCCATCGCGGATTGGTGTCCTCCGATTCCGATTCCAAGGAGGGCCACTTAAGCACCGTAACGGCACTTATTAAGGCGTTCAGAGAAAAGTGGTTCCCAATGGAGCCGAAGGAAGGCCGCGCCGAGGGCGCAAAATTCCAAATTCCTGTGTCGGTGCTGAGCGGCATGGCCGTCTTTACACTCTCTCTCGGGCTTATCGTCAGTGGCTCCGTGATGATCGGAAGTGCCTCGGCGGAGCTCGGACAGCAAAAGAGTGAGATTGCCCGTCTTGAGGCCGAGCAACTCGATCTTGAGGGCAAGCTTGACCTGAAATACAACCTCAACGATATCGAGGAGGATGCCAAGAGCCTCGGTATGATCAAACGCCACTACGCCACGCAGGAATACCTGACGGTCAACGATGGCGAGGAGATCATTCTTCACGAGGAGGAAGAGGAAAAGAACGTAAGCCTTGCGGCCTTGCTTTCCTCCTTCGGCATTCGGATCAACGAGTGAATAAAACAAAACGCCTATTCATAAGATAAGGTAGCCGTATACAAACCCTGTGCGGCGGAAGGAGAGAGCAGATACATGTCAGATGGGCCCATCAGTACCGGTGCTTTGCGGCGATCCGCATGGATCGGAATCGCCATATTCGCCGTTTTCGCAGTCTTGATGATCCGCATTCTGATTATTCAAACGGTCAGCTTTGACAAGTATCAGTCCAAGGTTATCGATCAGATGACCACCGAATCTCCGGTGCCTGCCAATCGCGGAAAGATCTACGACCGAAACGGCAATGTGCTTGCCACCAATATTACGACCTACCGCGTGTTCATTTCTCCCTCGGGCATTGTGAGCGCACAGAGTGCGCTAGAGGAGGGCTCGACGGTGCAATACGCGCATACCGTTTCCGAGGGACTTTCGGAGCTACTCGGCGTCTCCTACGACGACGTCTATAAGCAGGCCACGCAATATACCCAATACCTCGACCGTACCATCAAGCGAAAGGTCGATGAGGAAACGGCCGACCTTGTGCGGGCCTTTATTGAGGAAAGGGGCCTTGAGGATATGGTCTACCTCGAGGCGCAAAGCACGCGCTATTATCCGGGTGATACGCTTGGCGCTCATGTGCTCGGCTTTACGAGCAGCGACGGCGTCGGTCTGTATGGCCTGGAGCTTCAATACAACGAATATTTGAAGGGTGTTGACGGATACTACATTAAAGCGCGCGATTCGTACGGCAACGAGATGCCTTACGAGTATGCAAGCTACATCGAAGCCGTCAACGGCTACAATCTCAACACCACCATCGATACCACTGTTCAGCATTATCTTGAGGAGCAGCTCGAGCAGGCGGTGATTGATAGTGACGCCCAGAACCGCGCTTGCGGTATCGTCATGGACGTCAAAACGGGTGCCATTCTCGCAATGGCCACCTCGTCCCCTTTTGATCTGAACGATCCGTGGAAGCTGGACGCCGCCTCGGAGGAGCGCTTGAAAACGAGTGGCTACGCCGAGGATTCGCAGGAATATCAAAATCTGCAACGCGATCTCTTGACGACCATGTGGTCGAACAAAGCAATTACCGAAAGCTACATTCCGGGCTCGACCTTCAAGATCGTGACCTCGTCGATGGCCTTGGAGGAGCAGGTCGTGAATCTGACTGAGCAATGCACGTGTACGGGCTCGCTTCGCGAAGCGGGACACCTCATTCATTGCCATAAGGTCAACGGTCACGGCGCGCTGACCTTTGCCGAGGGCCTTCAGCAATCCTGCAACGTGTGGTTTATGACGCTCGGTAATCGTGTCGGCATTGAAAATTATCAAAAATACGTTCAGGCATTCGGTTACCGTGAAAAAACGGGCATCGATCTGCCGGGCGAGGGCAACAGTATCTTCACATCCGAGATGAGTAAGCTCGACCTAATGATCTACGCCTTCGGACAGAACTTTAACGTCACCCCCATTCAGCAAATCTGCGCGGTTTCCGCGGTGGCAAACGGCGGAAGCCTCGTTACCCCCTATCTCGTCGATCAGATCACCGACGAGGCGGGCAATATCATCTACCAACACGAGGTCGAGGTTAAGCGACAGGTCGTCAGCGAGGAGGTCTGCAAAACGATCTCCGAGATTCTGGAGGACGGCGTGTCTGGCAACGGCGGTGCGAAGAACGCGTACGTCGCGGGCTATCGCGTTGCGGCCAAGACGGGTACCTCGGAAAAGAAGGACGCGGGCAAGGAAGGGCTGTATATCTGCTCGACCGTTGCCTATGCACCTGCGGATGATCCCGAAATTGCCATTATCATCATGGTTGATGAGCCGTCGGGCTCGTCGCCTTACGGTAGCACGGTTGCCGCACCCTACGTTGGGGCGACGCTTAAGAATGTGCTGAAGCATCTCGGTGTAGAGCAGATCTTCACCGAGGAGGAACAAGAAAAAATGATGGTCACGGTCGGTAGCTATAAGCGCTGGAGTCCCGAAAAGGCCAAATCCACGATTGAGTCGCGAGGCCTTTTGTGTGAGATCGTCGGCGAGGGTGAGCTCGTTACGAGCCAGTATCCTGCCGCAGGCACCGAGATCATGAAGGAAACGGGTAAGGTCATTCTGTGCCTCGGCAATGCGATGCCGAGCACGGTCAAGGTTCCCAACCTTGTCGGCATGAATGCTGAGACGGCCAATCAGTACCTGAGATATTACGGCCTTAACGTCACGGTTGTCGGACCGATGAATGCGACGGTTTACGCGCAGTCGATCGCCCCCGATACCGAGGTTCCGATCGGAACAGCAGTCGAGCTGACCTTCCGAAGCATGGACGGTGACGAGGAACCGAATTACGATCAAATACAATGACGGCGAATGCCACGGAGGTTGAAAGAAAATTAACTTTCGGAGGCACGTATGAAGCTGTCAGAGCTGTTCGGCCGAGCCGGACTCGCATACCCTCCCACGTTGGGAGATATAGAAATTGAACATATCGCTTCCGATTCGAGACGCGTCCGACGGGGAAGTCTGTACGTTTGCATACGGGGACTTCACGTGGACGGACACGAAAAGACGGGCGAGGCGATAGCAAATGGTGCCGCGGTTATAGTGGCAGAGCATGTGCGTGATGTGTTTGTGGGTGGTGCCGCAGCAATTTTCGTTGAAAACACAAGATCGGTTATGGCTCGCCTCTATAACGCGTGGTACGGAAATCCCGCCGATTGCTTGCAGATCGTGGGCGTGACGGGAACGAACGGAAAGACCTCGGTGACATGGATGCTATCGAGGCTCTTTACCTCTCTCGGCTACCGTTGCGGGCTTATCGGAACGGTTTCCTGTGAGTCAGCAGGACGCAGGCTCGACGCCAAAAGCAGCAACGCACTTGCCAACATGACGACTCCTGACCCGGAGGTGCTCTACGCCTTACTTGCCGAAATGGTGCGGGACGGTGTCACGCACGTCTTTATGGAGGTCACCTCGCATGCACTCGCACTTGGAAAATGCGACGCGATCACTTTCGATATGGCGGTGTTTACCAATCTGACACAGGATCATCTCGATTTCCATGGGAGCATGGAGGAATATTTCAACAGCAAGGAAAAACTGTTTTCCATGTGCCGCCGCGCGGTCGTCTGTATCTACGATGAGGCGGGCGAGCGCATCTATCAACGAACGAAGGATCGTGCCGTGAGCTGCTCGCGTAAGGGCGAGGCGGATTATACGGCAAGCAATATCGAAATACTGGGAAGCGACGGTTGCCGCTACGTGTGGCAAACGCCGTGGGGGAGCGTTCCCCTTTTTGTTCCCCTGGCGGGAGAATTTTCCGTTATCAATTCACTCGAGGCCGCCGCGGTTGCCCGTGAATACGGCATTTCGGCGGAGAGGATCTCTTTCGCGCTCCAAAATATGGAGTCGGTACCCGGCCGCATGGAGCGGGTAACGGTACGCGATGATGCGCCGCGGGTACTCATTGATTACGCACACACACCCGACGCGATGGAAAAGGTACTGCGAAGCATTCCGCGTGACGGCGGACGGCTGACCGTCCTCTTTGGCTGCGGCGGCGAGCGTGATCGCACGAAGCGACGGGAGATGGCACACATTGCGTGCCGATTGGCCGATTTTGTGGTTGTAACGTCGGACAACAGCCGCGGTGAGGATCCCGCACAGATCTTTCGCGATATTATGCGAGGGATCGACAAGGAAAAGCCGCATGTTCTCATTCCCGACCGTGGGGAGGCCATTCGATACGCCATCTCAAACGCACGGCAGGGCGATACGGTGGTGCTCGCAGGGAAGGGACACGAGAAATACGAAATATCGGCCGACGGCCGACACCCCTTTGATGAACGAAGAATTGCCGAGGAGGCATTACGGGAGTATTTTCCGCCTCGGCCACAGAATAAACGATAGGATTTTGAGCAAAGAATCGGAAAGGAAGGTACCAAGTGAAAGTCAACGTAGGATGTAACGAGCTGACCATGACAGAGCTGGCGCAGATTTGCGGCGGTGTCCTTTGCTGCGTGGGTGGCGAGACCAATAAAAATTTGCCGTTCCGTTATATTTGCACCGACTCGCGTGAGACGGCTGAGGGCGCACTGTTCGTGGCCATGGGCGGTGAGCGCGTAGACGGACACGATTACATCGGTGCCGCACTTTCCTCGGGAACGAACTGCATTCTTTGCGAGCGTATTCCCGAAACGCTGACCGATCACCGTTACGTTGCCGTCGTGGTCGACGATTCGATCCGCGCCGTCGGCGAGCTTGCTAAGGCGTACGACCGCCGTACCAATCACCGCAAGGTAGCTATTACGGGAAGTGTCGGTAAAACGACGACCAAGGAATTTGTTGCGGCCGTGCTTGCCGAGCATTTTCAGCTTCATAAGACCGAGGGCAACTATAACAGTAACATCGGTATGCCTCTTTCCATGCTTTCGATGAGCCATGGTACCGAGGTGTCGGTGCTTGAAATGGGCATGAGTGGCTTCGGAGAGATCGAGTATCTTTCCCGTATTGCCGAGCCCGATATTGCCATTGTGACCAACATTGGCTCCTCTCATATGGAGCATCTGGGTAGCCGTGAAAATATCTGCCATGCCAAGATGGAGATCGTCAAGGGCCTGAAGAAGGGCGGAACGCTTCTGCTCAACGGCGATGAGCCCCTGCTTCGCAATTATCCCACGCCCGGTTACCGTCCGATTTTTGTCGGTATCGATACTGCATGTGATTTCCGCGCGGTCAATATCCGTTACGGCGTAGGTCAGACCGTGTTTGATATCGAATATCTCGGTAACTGCGTCAAGAACGTTGTCATTCCCACCATGGGACGTCACAATGTCTACGCGGCACTCTATGCCTTTGCTGTCGGTGTTCGTATGAATCTTGACGTTGCCCTTGTTCTGCGCGGCCTGTGCAATTTCAAGCCCGTTGGTATGAGACAGAATATCTATAACATCGGTGACGTAACCGTCATCGAGGACTGCTATAATGCCAGCCCCGAATCCATGCGCGCCGCACTCGGTGTTCTGCACGACCTTGCCGAGGGCAAGGGCTACGGCAGAATGACGGCCCTACTTGGCGACATGTATGAGCTTGGCGATACGGCCGAGGCGCTCCACGAGGGCGTAGGCCGTGAGTTTGCCCGCGTTGGCGGTGAGCTTCTGTTCACCTTTGGCGAATCGGCAGAGAACATTGCCCGCGGTGCTACGCTCGGCGGAACGCTGACCGAGCAGATTTATCGCAACCGCGATATTACCAATCCTGCGCTCAGCGGCGAGATGCTTTTGCATGCGCTGCGTGCGGGCGATACGCTTCTGGTCAAGGCCAGCCGCGGTGCACGTGCCGAGCGCGTCATTGCGTATTTGAAGGAACACAGCGACAGACTTTGCCGCTGAATTACAGACAAAAAATCGGAGATATGGCATGCCGAAGGAATTGCTGATTGAATTTCTCATCGTGGGAGTATCGTCGTTCGTGTTGACGGCGATACTTTCCCACTTTATCATACCGATCCTGCGCGGAAAAAAGATTGGACAGTCGATCCGTGCAGAGGGGCCGAAATGGCACGCCTCGAAGGCGGGCACGCCTACTATGGGCGGCATCTGCTTTATTATGGCGATGCTGATTACACTTCTTGGTATGACCGTGTATTTTGCCGTGAAGGGTAGACAGCGTGAGCTCATTCCGCTCGCACTTACCATGGCACTCGCTGTGATGAACGGTATGATCGGCTTTGTGGACGACTACTGCAAGCTGCTTAAGAAGCAGAACGAGGGTCTCAAGGCGCATCAGAAATTTTTGCTTCAGGTGCTCGCCGCAGGACTTTATATTTTGCTTTTGAAGATGCTCGGCTATATCGATACCTCGCTGCATATTCCGTTTTTGCAAAAAACGGTCGAGCTCGGCATTGTGTACTACGTGTTTGCCATGTTTCTCATCGTGGGCATGGTCAACAGTGTCAACCTGACCGATGGCATCGACGGCCTTGCCGCCTCGGTGACGCTCGTAATCGCAGGCTTTTTCGGCTTTGTATCCTTTGCTTTTTTGCATACCTCGCTCGCTCTCATTTCGGCGGCGCTGATCGGTGTGATGATCGGATTTCTGATCTTCAATCTGCACCCCGCCAAGGTCTTTATGGGAGATACGGGGTCGCTCTTTCTCGGCGGTGCCGTCACGGGAATGGCTTTTATTATCAACGAGCCGATGATCATCATGCTGGCAGGCGGTGTATTCCTTTGGGAAACGGTATCCGTCATGCTGCAGGTGGGAAGCTTCAAGCTACGGCATAAGCGTATTTTCAAGATGTCACCTTTTCATCACCATTTGGAACAGTGCGGCTGGAAGGAGAACAAGATTGTTGTCGTGTTCAGCCTTTTGACAGCTCTGCTTTGCGTTTTAGCATGGTTTGGTATTTGAAATCGTAATTTTTTGGAACGGAGGGACCGATTTTGGAAGAAAAAAAGAACGATCAAAACCGGAATACGCCCAAAGAACGCTCCAATTTCTTGGTAGAACGGAAAAATAAGATCAAAATCAAGCTCCGCGAAAGCGGAGAAAAAGCGGAGATCCGTCGGGCAGAGACCGACGTCATCTTCCACGAACCGCTCCACCCCGCCCCCGAAGAGCCACCGCGGCCCTTGGTGCGGGGAAGTGTAGACATGTGGTTTTTGCTTTGGGCAATGCTGCTGGTCTGCTTTGGAGCGGTTATGTCGTATAGCGCGAGTGCGGTCTATGCCGAGCAGAAATACGACAGCGCGACCTATTTCGTGCTTCGCTACATTCTGTTCACCGTTATCGCGGCCATCGTGACGGCCTTCTTCGTCATGTTCGCAAGACCGTGGTTCTGGCGCGTGTTCGCCGCAGGCGCATACGCCGTCTCCATCGTGCTTTTGCTTTGGGTTATCGTGGCAGGAAGCACGGGCGGCGGAGCCCAGCGCTGGATCGATCTGAAATTCATTACCATTCAGCCCTCGGAGGTCGCCAAAATGGCGGTGGTAATGGTGCTCGCTCTTTACATGTCCAAATACGAGAAGCCAATAAACTCCACCCATAAATTCGGCGGCAGCTTCAAGCACGGCTTTTTTATGCCGATGGTCTTTATCGGTGTCGTTTGCGTGCTGATCGCGCTCGAGCGGCATATTTCGGGCTTGATGATCGTCGGTATGCTTGGCGTGTGCGTCATGTTCCTTGGCGGTACGCGTCTCAAATACCTGGCCATGTTCCTCGGCATCATTGCCGTCGCGGGCGTTCTGTTGATTGCCGTGTCGGATTACGCACAGGAGCGCGTTGCTATCTGGCTTCGCCTCGAGGAGCTTGACCCCCGCGGTGAGGCATGGCAGACCTTGCAGGGACTGTACGCCATCGGATCGGGCGGCTTTTTCGGCCTTGGCCTCGGAAGCAGCCGACAGAAATTCGGCTACGTTTCCCAGCCGCAGAACGACTTTATCTTTGCTATCATCTGCGAGGAGCTTGGCTTCCTCGGTGCCTTTTTGCTGATTCTGCTCTTTGCTCTGCTGATCTGGCGGGGAATCAAGATCGGTCAGCGCGCACCCGATAAATTTTCGGCACTGACGGTTTGGGGGCTGACCTTCAAGATCGGCCTGCAGGTGGCCATGAATATCGCCGTCGTGACAAACTCAATGCCCAATACGGGCATTTCGCTTCCGTTCTTCAGCTCGGGCGGCTCATCGCTGATGCTGCAGATTTTTGAGATCGGAATTATTCTCTCGATCTCCCGTTTTTCCACGCAAAAGAAATCGTGACCTTATCACAGAAAGGGATTGCCATGAGAGTGCTGTTGACAGGCGGCGGTACGGGGGGGCATATCAACCCTGCGCTTGCCATTGCCGATATCATAAAAAGAAACGTTCCCGATGCCGAGATCGCCTTCGTTGGTACCGAGCGCGGCATGGAGAACCGCTTGATCCCCAAGGAGGGATATCCGCTCTATCATATCGAAATTCAGGGCATTCGCCGTTCGCTGTCGCTGTCTAATCTTAAGACGGCCTACCTTGTCATGACCTCGCCGCATAAGGCAAAGAAGATCATTCGCGAGTTCCGTCCCGATATTGTCATCGGTACGGGCGGCTACGTCTGCTGGCCGCTGTTGCAGGCGGCATCCTCGATGGGAATTCCCTCGATGGTGCACGAGTCCAACGCGCTGCCGGGTGTGGCCGTTCGTCAGCTGCAAAATAAGGTGGACGTGATCTTGACGAATTTCGAAGCAACGGCCGACCTCTTGAAGGCCAAGGATCGGATCGTTCACGTGGGCAATCCGCTTCGAAGCGGATATGGTACGGTTGATAAGGCCGAGGCGCGGCGTGCACTCGGAATCCCCGATTCGGTTCGCTTTGTGATCCTTTCCTTTGGCGGAAGCCTTGGTGCGGCAAAGCTTAACGAGGCGGCTGTGGACGTGATGCGGCGGTTTTCCGCAGAACGTGAGGACGTGATGCATATTCACGCAGGCGGAAGCCGTGGCTATGAGAACGCCATGCGCTTGTTCAGTGGCTACGGCCTTGCAGGGAATGACCGCCTGGTCGTGAAGGAATATATTTACGATATGCCGCTGCATATGGCGGCGGCGGATCTTGTGATCTGCCGTGCGGGCGCGATGACGCTGACTGAGCTTGCCAAAATGAACAAGTGTGCGATCCTCATTCCGTCGCCTAACGTAACCGATAACCATCAGTATAAAAATGCCAAGGTGCTTGCCGATGCCGAGGCGGCGATTCTGATCGAGGAAAAGGATCTGACGGCTGACGGTATTGCCGATACCGTGCGTCTCCTTGCCGACGACGAAAATGCACGCCGTGCGATGGAGAAAAACATCGCGCCCTTTGGCAGCGAGGACGCCGGTAAGCGGATCTACGAGGAGATCGTTAAGCTGCTCGCCTCAAAAAAGAAGGACAATAAACAATAAGGAAGAAAGCGATATGCATAAAAAGGAAAGGAAGGGCGCCTCTCCCCAAAAGAGGGCGGGCTGGGTCATCGAGGTAGACGTCAGGGCTGTGATCGCGCTTTGCGTTACGGTCGTGATGGGACTTCTTTGTGCGCTCTGTCTATTCCTTTATGCCCGTAGCTTCATTGGCATTAAAAATTTTGAGATCGTCGGTGTTTCGCGTTATGACGAAAGAGACATTATCAACGCGTCTCTGTTAAAGCGCGGTGATCGTTTGTATACCTTGGATCTCGATCTTGTCGAGGAGCAGATCCTTTCGGAATGTCCCTATCTCGAATCGGTCGAGGTCACCGCGCGCTTCCCGAACACCGTTCGCTTTTCCGTGGAGGAACGAACGCCGCAATGGTATATAGATCTGGCGGGCGACTATTATGTGCTCGATGCCGATCTTGTCGTCATGACCGAAGTCGCCTCAGAGGAGATGCTCCTCAAGGAGGGCGTGACGAAGCTGACGTTGCCCAACGTTACGCGCGTGATGCGTGGGGAGCTTCCCGAGTTTGGCACGGTTGAAGGGGTACGCGACGAAACCGAGATTCGTAAAACGCTTGAGCTGATCTCAACGGTGCGACGCACCACCTTCAAGGCACGGATCTCTGCCCTCGATCTTTCCAACCGCTTCGATATTAAAATGACGGTGGACGGAAGCTATTTTGTGTCGCTTGGCGATATGTCGTCCTTCGATGCCAAGCTTCGCGAGGTGGAGGCCATTCTCAATTCCGATAGAGCCAAGCAATATCCGTCGGCTAACATCGACGTGTCGACCGACGGCGTGCCTGCTTCGTTTAAACCAATCACGTGAAGAAATCGTGAAAAAACCCGCTATTTTGAGAAAAATAGCGGGTTTTGGGCTTTTGCAATCAAAATATTGTAAAATAATCATGAAAATTTTAAAAAAGCTATTGAAAAATAATAAAAAATATTGTACAATTATGATATACATTAATGCCGCGCGATCGAGCGGACAGGCAGTATCAGGGAGGAATGGGAAAGAATGACTTTTGAACACGATAATAGTGAAGAGCGCATTGTTAATATTAAGGTGATCGGTGTCGGCGGCGGCGGAAACAACGCAGTTAACCGCATGATCGCTTCTAACGTAAGAGGTGCTGATTTTGTCGCGATCAATACCGACCGTCAGGCACTGAAAAATTCCTTGGCATCTACGCAGATCGTCATTGGTGAGAAGATCACCAAGGGCTTTGGCGCAGGCGCGAATCCCTCGATTGGTGCACGCGCGGCCGAGGAATCGATCGACGAGATCAAGGCTGTGCTTGCCGGCACGGATATGGTGTTTATTACCGCAGGCATGGGCGGCGGAACCGGAACGGGTGCGGCCCCTGTCGTTGCGAGAATTGCGCAGGAAATGAAGATCCTCACCATCGGTGTTGTGACCAAGCCCTTCGCCTTTGAGGGTAAGCGCAGAATGGATCAGGCTATGGAGGGTATCGCGGAATTCAGCCAGTACGTCGATTCTCTCGTGGTAATCCCCAATGAAAGATTGAAGCTCGTGTCCGATACGCGCATCACGCTGTTCAACGCCTTCTCCGAGGCTGACGACGTGCTTCGCCGTGCCGTACAGAGTATTTCCGAGCTGATCAATGTGACCGGCTTTATCAACCTCGATTTTGCGGACGTTTCCTCGATCATGGCAAACTCCGGTAAGTCGCACATGGGTCTTGGCAATGCTACGGGCAAGGACAAGGCCGAGGTTGCTGCAAAGATGGCGATCTCCAGCCCGTTGCTTGAGACGTCGATCAAGGGTGCTACGGGCGTGATCCTCAGCATTTCCGCATCTCCCGATGTTGGACTCGAGGATATTGATACCGCATGCTCGATGCTCACCGAGGAGTGCAATCCCGAGGCAAGCATCATCTGGGGTGTTGCCTTTGATCCCGAGCTTGAGGACGAGATCCGTATTACGATCATCGCTACCAACTTTACGAAGGTGGCAGGCGAGGTTGCTAATGCACGCACCGCTACTGCTACCGGCGAGCAGGCTGCCGCTGAGGAAGAGGCTGCCAAGAAGCCCGTCAGTGAATGGGACGGCTTCCTTGACGATATGTTTGGAAACTGATAATTATTAAAAACGGTGTCCGAACCGCGCGTTCGGACACCGTTTTTTTCGTTTTCAAAAAGTTTTTAGCGAAATTTTGAAAAAAATCAAAAAAGGTCTTGCAAAAAGTCAAAAAATATATTATCATATATAGTAGGATAATAGTGTGACCGACTCGCCTGCTTGGGCTAAGGTCGGCATTGAAACATCGGGAGGAAGAGAACATGACGTTTGAACACGAAACGATCAACGAATTTGGTATCAAAATTAAGGTAGTCGGCATCGGCGGCGGCGGAAACAACGCCGTTAACCGCATGATTTCCGAGGGTATGGAGGGCGTTGATTTCGTCGCTATCAATACCGATAAGCAGGCACTCAAGAAATCGATCGCGCAGAACCGTATGGTCATTGGCGAAAAGATCACCAACGGCTTTGGCGCCGGCTCCAACGTGAAAATCGGTAAGCGCGCAGAAGAGGGGGCCGCAACCGAGATCAGAAAGAGGCTTCGCGGTGCCGATATGGTGTTTATTACCGCCGGTATGGGCGGCGGCACGGGCACGGG
>CAYULZ010000022.1:0-16860 GCA_964445865.1 uncultured Lachnospiraceae bacterium
GGCGCGCTTTCGTCCTTTGCGGATCGTATCCGCGGATATTGCGAGTCTATGCTCCGGGCGAGCCACAGCTTTTATAACGGCACCACGTCGCTCTCCTGGAGTGACGAGCTCACCGACCGTGCCGTTGACCACTATGTCGCCGTGGCAAAAATAGCCGAGCGCATCCTGCAGTCTCTTGACGGCTGCGAGAAGATCCTCCGGGATCAGCTTGAGGACCTTGCCGACTATGAGCGCGTGAGCGTTTGATACCGAATACTCCAAGGATCTTGCAGAAAAAGCAACGCCTGCATAAAAAACCGCCGACAAGGGCTGCCCTTGTCGGCGGTTTTTTATGCAGGTGCGACCCTCAGATGCCGTAGGTGCTCGTCAGAGGGTCCTTGAAAATACCGATCTCGGGCGTTGCAAACATGAAAATGACAAATGCAGCGGCGATCCCGCAAAGGAGGGCGAGTGCGATCCGTGGCGATCGGCACAACGCCGCGCTTCTGAATTGCCGCGTTCCTTGCCGATCTCGGTAATCGAGAACACGCCAAATTCGAAAGATCCTCTGATATCAGAGTTTTCTTTGATCATGGTCATACCAAGCCGGAGAAGGTCAAAATTGAGGATATGAGAGTAAGAGGATCCGTCACCCTCAAAGGTGCTGGGACGGTTAAAAAAGTCGTTATCGTAAAGAGGAAGGTTGCCTACATCGCTTTTGATCGTGTCAAAGCGAATGGAGTAATTGGAGAAGGAATAGGATCCTTCCACAATGTAGATCAGATAAAACTGCGCATAAGTTTCCAGGGCATCCCAGATATTCTTGATCTCAAGCCCATTGTCATGGATCAACGGATTGTCGGTCAGGTTATACCCGAAAATTCGCTTCTCACAGGGCTTTTTGAAAAACTTGGATTTAAGCTCCTTGATATATTTCCGTGTTGACGCCAGGTTGAAGATCCTGCGTTTTTTCATGGCATTTTCAAGGTGCTTTTGAAAAACAATCCAAGGAAAATTGATGTACTGCTTTTCATACTTCATCATTCCCTCAAGGGCTTGATCGCGAAATTGCACGTTATAGGAAAGAACAATATCCGTCAACGTCGTTGTTTTCTTGGATCCCATAGTGCCGTTGATCATCACCGCCAAATGGAGAGAATTAATGAAGCCCCTGTTCTTTCTTTCGTTATGCCGCAGCACGTCAAGACCCTTCGCCCGGCGCCACTTGTCGAAGAGCTTCCAGCCGATGAAAAGCCATACCGGGAGAGGCAGCCCCGAAAACATGATGATCAGATCCGCGATCAGCTTCAGGAATTGTTTGGGCAGGGAGACAAAGCTGACCGAGGCAGCAAAAAAGAAATAAAACGCCAGGAAGCCGATCACAAGTGTGATCAGATTGAGATTGAATGCCCAGATCCAGAGAAGTACCCTGACGTATCGAGAGCCCTTGGCGAAGCCGAAAAAGCCCTTCAGAAAGGTTTTTGTGGCGCGGTATGGCTTTGTAAAGATCTTCAAAAAGATCTTGAGAGGCTTCGTTTTTTCGCCGTGACGCGTGTTTACGGCAGTCAGGGAGTTGTTGATCAGAAGATACACAAGGAGGATCACCGGGATGGCGACGGTGATGATCTGCATCAACAGCGTGCTTTTGTTGAGCAGCATGAGGTTATAGTCTCCGAAATTTTCCTTCAGAATGAAAGCGTTACCAAAGCCGGAAAGCTTGCGCTGCAGCTCGGCAAGATCGATGCCGACCACCTTGACAAGATCCACGTCGGGAAATTCATTGACGGTGGGGGTATAGCTGTGATCTTTGAGGAATACCACACGGAAATAATAGTAGAGCGACGTTCCGAGATCTCGCACCGATTCAATAAACCGTCCGATCACCACCTCATAACGCAAAAAAGCAAGGGCAACAGACAAAACAATAGCGCTGATCAGGATCGTGCGATATACTTTTTTCATCTTTTTGCTCTCCTCGCTATTGACTTTTTTGTTTTTGGGGGTATAATTGTTTATGGAAAGTTTCTCTTTCCATGAAGTAGACCAGTGGTAGCTAATGACTACCGCCAATTGGCTACTTCTTTTTTTTTGCTCGTTTATCAACCAAGATCCGATTTACCGTTTTTCTATCTTCAGAAGACAGATTATAATCTTTTAATGGTTCGGAAAAATTCTTCCTTTCATCCGACCTAAGCTCGTGCCTTAGATATGAAGAATGTGTTTTTCCTTTTTGAGGATTCTTTGAAAGCGGTATGTTATTATGGTGTCCTCTTTTTGGTGACTCGGTTAGCCCCATATACTCATATGTAGAGCGATCTTCCCCAACAATTAACTTCGGGTGCTTAGCTTTCTTGATTTTACCACCTTCGGTTTTTTTGTAACGACGGAAATGATACGGATATTGTTTCTTTGCCATAATGCTCCTTTTCCCCGGTAGATTTCTCTGCCGGGGATTTTTTATACGGTTAAAAAGATGTAGCAGACGTAGCCGACGAGGTAGAGAAGGGCAAAAATGGCAATGGCTGCGCCGACGTAGCGAAAGACCTTCCTGATCTTCATCGTCTGCGCCGCCTTCGGCCGCTATCGGTTTTCACTCTGACGCGCTTCGGGATCAGCTTAATCACCAGGAAAGCAATCAACGCGATGACCAGGATCAGCGCAACGATCGAGAGGATCTGCTGCAGGGAGTCATTAACGGAAAAGGACGGAAGAGTGATACCGAGAAAATCAAATTCCGGAACGAAAGGAGCAGAAGCGTCGGGAACGATATCAATCGGAGACGAGATCACAGGAAGGATCGTTACGTTACCGTATTTGTCCTGAAGATCAATTTCCAGGATATCAAAATCTCTGTAGATATACTCGGAGAAATAATAGCTGTCACAGTCAGGAGCAGCAAGAATGTTAGGGATCTCCTCAAGCATAAATCCGGGGATTGAGGTATAATCCTGTACGTTAAATCGAAACAAATAAACAGTATTGCCGGTGAGGCTTGCTCCATTTACATAGGACTTAAAATCAGCCATATCGTATTCATTGAGGTAATACTTAGCGATCAACTCATCGTCAAGAAGGTCAGAAACGTCTTTTGCCTCTACCTTGGCAAATACGGGAACTTCGGAAAAATCCGTTGAATCGTCAAGAGCATCCCTCCAGCCCAATCCGTAATTAAGAAAAGCCTCGAAGAAATTGTGATTGGAGTTGAAATTAAGCCCGGTAAAGGTATCGTTCAGATCCAGCTCGTATATATCCAAAGGAACAGAATCAAGAAGAGACTCTTCAAGGAAACCGTATTTATCCCAATAGGTCAGCATTTCATCCTCTGAGACCGAAAAGCTATCAACGTCATAGACGTAGCCGAAAAAGGTTAAAAGCTCCCTGACTGTATAACCGGGAGCGTTCCAGGAATATGCACGAGATAAAGACCAATCTTCAAGAACGTGCGTCTGAAAAAAATAGTTTATCGTTTCACTGTGTGCCTTTTCAGTCTCACCAAAATCGGACATGGATGAGGGCTTTATACCGGCAGAAATATACGGCAAGCATGCTCGGTAAGCCGCAGAATTTGAAGTTACAATGCCGGTAATCTTTTCCTTGGACATCTGAAAACGGATCCGATAGATCTCCTCGCCGTATGTCTCAAGAAAAAAGTCGGGAATTGAAAAATAAACAGCATCAAGCTGATTCTGATGATAAGCACCTTCAGAGCTTGTCTCTGTCCGATACCAGGTATCCTTCAGATCAAGCTCAAGTGTGAGTAAAGTGGTGGCTTCAGAGGCAAGATCCCCCTCGAACTGTGAGCCGGTAAAAACGTACTCGCCGGCGATACCGTATTCCACGCGGCCTTTTTCCTTAGTGGTGATCTCGATGCCGGAAATCGAATATTTCCGCGCCTCAGGATCAAGATGATCGGTGATCAGACCGTCGCCGTAATCGGGAAAAACCGAGAATTTAAGAAACCGCCCATCCTCGCTCTGATCAAGGAAATAAAGCTCCATTTTTTCATAGCCGTGATCAAGTGTGGGGACGTTGGGACAGATCTGCACGCTGCAGTCGCCAAAGGTTTCACTCACGGTAAGAGCTGCCGGATTATAGACGTAAAACAAGAGGGTATAATAAGCAACGCTATCGGGATGATATCCGTATTCCTGGAAGTGGATCAGAGTCATATAGTCTGCATCGGGATCGGAAGGGTATGCCGATTCATCAAAAAGAACGCCGTCAATATAGACGCTTGATAGATCTTCCAACACGTCGGAATCATAGATATAATTGGGATCGGTTTCCTCTATATCAAAGGAGGCAGCGTAGCTCATGGGAGCGCAGCTCAGGACGGTGATAAGGCAGAGGAACAAAGCAAAAATGCGTTTCATTCGGTATCACCGCCCTCGTAGATCTTGAAGGTCGAATACTGATTGATCTGTGCGCCGTAGGTGCTTATCATATCGCTATCGGTCGTATAGGAGATCTTGCGGATCAGAAACTCTGCTGAGGAACTCTCAGCGGTGAAGGAGAAAGATCCGTTAAAATGAAGTCCGTCTGAGGTGCCGATAGAAACCTCTTTAAGAGCGCCGTTTGCACCGCCGGTGCGAAGCCAGAAGCATTCCGGCTTGAGTGTCTGGATCATATAGACATGCAAGGAAAAGCTCACCGTATAGGTCTTTCCTGCACTCAGATCCTTGAAGCTGACGCCGATCATGGTAAAATCGTCGGCCGAGCTTGAAATATTGCCAAGTATGATCGCTCCTTCAGGGTCAGACATGCCATTGGTATAGGTAGCGATCAAGCCGACGTCGTCTTCAGGAAGCGTATCGGAGACTGTGATCCTCTCTGCTGCCGTTGTGGTATCTTCACTCCCTGTGCTGCCCCCGGAGGTGTTTCCGAGGGTAGCAAAGGAGCCGAGAAGACCGAGAATAAGCACAAGAACGGCAAGAACGATCAGGATTTTCTTCACGAACTCTCACCGCCTAAAATGATGCCTGTAGGACAATTACGGTCACCGGTGAGAAGACCGTTTGCAAAATAGTTGGTGCCGTTCTCGAGCGTGATCCTGGCGTAACGGATGGTTTCGTACACGGTTTCGGTTTTAACGAGATAAGGATTATCGCCGTCCTGATCATAAGTATGATCCCCTATGTTCCAATGCTCAAGATACACGAAAGCCTGCGCCTCCAGATTGTAAAAACGGTGAGCAAACGCCTGCTTGATCACGGTACCGTCCGAGAAGGTATGCTTATAATAACGAACGGCATCCCAGCCGCCTGTCTCCCAATCCGCTTCTTCAGAGGATGCATAGATCACTTTATTGGGGACGAGCTGCATTGTCTCCCAGTCGTAGGAAAGAACGTAATCGCCGGTCTTGATGTCGCCCAGCTCCTTGTAAGATCCGTCTGCCATCAGAACAAGAGTATCCGCAGCAATGCATTGCTGTTCATAAATCGCAACGTTGATGATGATATCATTGACAAGATGTAATCTTTCGGACGCGTAACCTGAGCCTGTATTGTAAAGATACGAATGAAGGCTTCCCATATCATAATACAAATACTTGGAGGTGGAATCGGCAAGAAGCTGTACGGCAACGACGTTGTCGTAGCTTACAGAAAGATTCATGTTTCCATTCACCGTTATATCGCCGTAATTGGAATAAGAATAATAGACGCGCAGTGTTGCCGAAGTCGCTTCAGTCACCTCGGCAGGATCCCTATCTCCATATTCTGTATCGGTAAATGATACGGTATAGCCGGTGACGGTGTAATCGATCGTGGATGCAGATGAATCCTCGTACTCATCGGCCTTTGCGATAACGCTGATCTCATAGGTTCCGACAGCAAGATCGTAGACCCAGAGATTGACTGTTTGTTCGTTGACAGTTTCCTTGAAGACGTCGTCAACGTAGACGTCATAGCTCGTAGCAGCGGGATCGGTAACACCGATCAGGAGAGTAAAGCCGTTGATGTTCAAAGTGGGCGACGTTACCTGAGGTATTACTTCGGGCTCTTCAAAAACGGTAGTATCTGTCGCATCGGTGTTTTCGGGAACGTCGGGATCCGCAGGGGAATCTTCGGAAGACGTGCCTTCAGCCGAGGTGTCTTTGTTGGCCGAAGCTGTGCCGGTAAGACCGGATGCAAAGGCTGAAAGCAGACCCACCGACATTGCCAGGGCGAGGATCACTGCAACGATCATGATAATTCTTTTCATTTCTTACTCCTTTCTGAGAGTGCAAATGCCAAAAAAGAGCCTATGTTTTATAGGCTCTTTTCTGCAAAAACAGACTTATGCGTAGAAGCTCTCTGCAGTAGAACCGGGAACAACTACGGGGGTGATCTTAAAACCGTTAAGCTCAGTACCCTTGACGATCTCAATGGTAACGGTAACCTCGGCGATTGCTTCCGCGGTGAAATTAGCGCCATACTTGGTGGAACGTGCGAGAACGTTCTCGCTCTGCGCTACCTGAAGATAAACGGTCGAAAGCGAACCGTCGGTGATACCTGAAAGGGTATAGCCGTCGTCATCGGGATCAGTCACCATATCGTGATTGGCTCCAAAGGTCTTAAGGACGATCGACGTATCGTCTTCCGCTTCGCCGGACAGACTGATGGTGCCGTCCTCGGCTACGAGGATCTTGATGCCGTTGACCCTGCTAACGTCAAGATCCTCGTAGTCCTCAATGGTGATCAGATTATTCTCGTTGACCTTGCGAAGACCGCCGAATGAACTGCCTGAGATCTTCGCAAAGCCGTTTGTGGCTGCACCAAGCAAACCTACAGTGAGGGCTGTGACCAGGATCGCAAGAACGATTGTGAGCCAACGATGCTCTTTGAAAAAACGCGACATAAATTTCTCTCTCTTTCTTTAAGCTATTTAGCTTTTATTTTTCTTCTCCGGCTTGTCTGCCGGAGTGTCGGGAATAAAGTTTTTCACATGTGGTATCGGGATGGATCCGAACGGCGTACAACTTGTCAGCCATGGCAATCACCTCCCTTCAGGAAGCACGGGCAGGACTTCCACCACAGGATCTCTTTGTTATGTAAGATGCAGAAGCCGGAACGAGCATCAGGACGGCGAACAATCGCCTTGCATGTCGCCTTAAACTTGCAGGCTTCAGATCTCTTGTGAGAGCCGCAACGCTTTCCAAAGTCTCTGTCGCTTGTGATCTGAGCTTGGCAATAGTGAACGCAAAGAATGCATTTTTTGTCTGCAGGCGGTTCTTCATCCCTGCCAAGGGGATCCCCGGTGAAGATCTTCTCAAAAGTAGCATCCTCACACGCCAGGTCAAACGGGTGGCAGAACTGCGACGTCTTCGACCGCTCCGGGTGTGTGCAGACCGGGAGACTGTTCCGGATCTCAAGGAAATCGCAGTTGTGGGCAATTTTGTTTTGACTCACGAATCGTCACCTGCTTTGCCAAGTTCTATAAATTCTTCATCGGTTATATCGCGAGAATGACATATCGAGACTTTATAATTCCATGGATTAGAAAAGACCTTTTGTTTACACCGCCTGAATCGAGCTATAGCATTAGAATCAGGTCTCGATGGTCGAGATGAATCCGACTTAATTGCAATGAAGTTGCCCACGCCCCATCACCTCCTGATCAGCCCTTTTTGTTCTTTTCAGGCTTGTCCGAGGGTTGCTCTGCAGGAACGTCGCCGGGAACGTCATCGACTTCTGCAGCGGCTTTGGCTTCTTCAGCCTCACGCTTCAAGCGTCGCTTCAGCTTGTCGATATAATGCTTCCAGAAGCCTGCATCAGATTCATTCTTGGGTTTGATCTTTACCTGAAGCTCGTCCCCATCCTCGTCCTTCATAAGAACGAAGTAACGGGTCGTTTCGATCTCTTTGCCATCAGAACCCTTGAATTTGGATTCCTGCATATAAATCGGTAGGGAAGTAACGCCAAGAGACGCAAACATAAAAGCAATCTGCTCATAAAGGACTCTATCCTTTTTAGACGTGGTAAAGTTTACTTTGGCTTCCTTACCGAAGACCGGTGCCATTGTGTAGTAAAGCCAATAACGCTTCCCGTCTTTTGCGTTGTTGTACCGCTCACGCACAAGCTTCATGCCGGTATCTACCGCCACGCCGGTGCTGGTGATTTCTTCAGAATCACCATAGAGTTCATTGTCTTCATACCATGAATAGTTGTTTGCCATAATCTACTCCTTTTTTCTTAGCCTATACGGCCTTTATTATGTATTTCAAGCAATGGCTGCGCTTGACTGATTGAAGTGGGGCTCCCCATTTTACGCTACTTAGCAGCCCCACGGACTTTTTTCGCAACCTCCCACAAAGAGGATAAATCACAAGGGTTTGGCGATCCTCGGCAGACTTGAACTGCCAGACCGGGAGGACGTCCCCGATCTGCACCGGCAGGATCAAATAGTGATACCGAGCGGAGTTGCACCGCTCACCGGTAAATGACAGGTGGTGAGACCGGCGTCGGACGGTATCATGGAAGGTGGGGGCAAATGCAAGACTTGACTTTTGAAAGGTGTATAAGCTGCGCCCCCGAACAGCCACGTCAGCAAGTACCGTACCTTGATCAGAGCCGACATACTCGCCTTCTTGACGGTGCGTGAGTTGACGTACAGGATCACGCCGGGTAAGCTTCTGCCCGTCCGACAGATGCACGATGGAATACGTCTCAGCGACGCTTGATCTTCTTTGCTCGCGCCATCTACGAGCCGTTGATCCTCGAAAGACTTGAACTTTCCGATCGAGCCTAACTCGATCTGCACCAAATGAACGATCATGTAAAAGGGAACGGAAAGACTTTTCGATGTATTGGCTACAACTTCCGGGAATTATGCAGTCACCGTCGCGCCCCACGCTTGTGTCTTTTTTATGTGCCTTAAACCGTCCACGTTAATCGTCATCATCACCGGGAAGCTTCTTCGTGTGGAAGATCTACCGCTTGAGCTTCTTCTGCTTTGCTTTCCAAGCATTTGCAGAATCCTTCTGTGCATCGAGATAACCGGAGCGATAAGCACGTGCTTCATCGGTTAAACCAACATAATCACCATTCTTGTCTCGCTTAATATCACGATCATTCGTGATCTTAACACCCGAACGCAACTCATCAGCAAACTTTTTTCCTTTTTCAGAAGGATTAAGAAGCGTTACTTTATGTCCTTTTTTATTTGTATAAGAAAATGCCATGTTTTCACCCCCTTGCAGATCGAATTAGGGAAAATTCCTGTTTTGTACAGCAAATTTGTACCAAACAAGGTACATCTGCTTCTAATATATACCACTTTATTCCCTTTGTCAATAGTTTTGTCCCAAATATGGTATAATTTTTTTGAAAGGAGCAAAAAAATATGAATATTGGAACTAAACTCCGAGGACTCCGGGAAGATCGAGATCTAACTCAGCAAGATATTGCTGATTATTTGCAAATAGACAGAAAGACATATAACAGATATGAGCAAAGCAAGCACGAAATAAAAGTAGATGTTATAGTAAAACTCGCAGTTTACTATAACATCTCCATGGATTATATATGCGGAATAACAAATTACGAAACGCCTTTGAAAACAGAAGATAACTCAATCATACGAAACAAGCTAACAAGCAAGCAAATATTGCTTCTTGAGAAATACGAAAAAAACAAAGACCTACAAAAAGCAGTTGACAAGCTGCTTGATATTAAATAAGAACGAGGTATAAAAAATGGCAGAAAAACTTATATGCCCAATCTGCGGCGAACCTACGCGCGTCTATATGGGCAACGCACGTAAGGACCGGCTCTGCGGCGCCCATGCCGACGAACTTAAAGCCGGTAAGATTGAAAGATGCGAAGATTGCGGAAGATACCACAACGTAGATCAGACTTGTAGCTGTAAAGGGCAGCCGAAATATACCGAACTCCCCCGAACCGGCTTTGACGCGTGCGTCAAGTGCGGTGCTGCTACCAAAGGGTATGCATTTTGTAAAACCTGCTGGGGTAATTATGACGACGAGGAATTGTTGGAAATATTGAATAGCAAGGGCACTTCCACTAACACATCTCAAAAAGAAAATGATGCAACAACGAGAATCATAAACGAAATAGCAACAGAAGAAAATCAAGTCTGCATTGTATGTGGTAACGCAACATCCTCTAACCATCCATGGTGTTCAAGCTGTTATGCCGAAATTCGTGATTATATGGACGGACTGGACAAAAACAGTTCAATGAAAGAATTTAGAGATTATTACTACAATTTGAAAGATGCAATCTTTCGTATGTCAGATTTCACACTTGTAAAAACAAATTGTAATAAACTTATTGCAATAGCAATTCAAAATTCAAAATTAAACGGTGACTCGTCTTTAATTCACAAAGTAGTAAATGATGTAAAAAAACTCATTGAGGCTAAAAAACCAAAAGATGAAACTATCGAAGTAGACCAAGATGCCAAAGATAGAGATACTCGTCGAATTAATATACATACTTCCGTGGACGGTCATTGCTTGAAAAGCCAAATGGAAACCATTGTTGATGATGCTCTTTGGAATTTACATATACTTCACGCATACGAAAAACCAATAATAGAATTTATAAACGAACGTAAAAAATGCGATTGGTTTATACCGATACTCAATAACGAAGGTATCTATATTGAGTATTGGGGAATGACCACAGCAAAATATCTACAAGAAAGAGCTGAAAAAGAAGAACTGTACAAAAAATACGATGTGCCGTACATTAGCATCGAAAAAGACGATCCCAAAGACAGTCAAAGCTTAACAACATTCCTTCAGCAAGAAATTCAAAGACTTGCATACGAAAGATGGGGATTTTGTCCCAAGTGGAAAAAATAAGCCCCGGAAGATCTTCTGGGCATGAAAAAAAGTATTGACATTTCTACCGTCCACGTGGACGCCCGATCGACGTCAGGCCCACACCCGGCGCGACGTCGTTTCCGTAAATCCGCTTCTGATGCGGCTTTTCGTCACCGTCCACCTGCACAATCTTCTCACTTTTTCTAGAAAAGCGCAAAAAAAATAAACCCCGGAAGATCTCCGAGGCATAAAAAAGGTATTGACATTTCATGAAGTACCGTGTATAATAAAAACGCAAGGAACACCGATGACGGTTGCTCCCAAATAGTTTGATTAAGAAATAATCGCCTTATGTGGAAGTGAGGCGGTTATTTCTTTTTGTTTATCTTTATCTCTTGCGGATGAACAATCCGACAATCGACACAATGAGCATAGCGAAAGCAAACAAGGCTTCGTATGTAACCACTGCTGATAACAAGGTGCTGCTGAAAAGATCATAGGCACCATCTCCCTTCTATAATCTGAAAGGAGATAAAGCTTCTCCTTTCGGGTGAAAGGAGCAGAGCCGCCACCGTATGGTGTTCCTTGGGGCTCAGCTCGGCTGAGTCCTTTGTCATTATATCGACAAAATCCCCCTTTGTCAAGTAGAGCCGGCACAAAAAAGCCCCGGAAGATCTCCAAGGCATAAAAAAGGTATTGACATTTCGTGAAGTACCGTGTATAATAAAAACGCAAGGAACACCGATGACGGTTGCTCCCAAGTAACGATTAAAGAATTAACCGCCTAAGATTGGAAGTCGAGGCGGTTAATTCTTTTTATTATGATTATCTAAGTAAGCCAAGAGAGAAACGATGAATCCTGCGAACAGGAGCAGCAGTTCCCAAGTAACGAACATAGCATCACCTCCCCTCCCGGAGAGGCAAAAAGAATCTGCTTCCCCGATCAGGAAAGCAACCGCCACCGTATGGTGTTCCTTGGACGCGGTTTCCCACGTCATTCGTCAGTATAGCCGATATTTTTCACTTTGTCAAGTCTTATCTTCCCGATCACCGGCGCGGATCCTGATCGGTCATATTGAATTAAGAAAGAGGTTATCTGCATTTCTGCGGATAACCTCTTTTGGCCCTACTTGACAATTCTCACCTTGCCGTGATATTTAACATATCCCATCAGAATCGGAAGGAGGTGAGAACATTGCTCGACTTTACCAAGGTAAGCTATATAGTTTCAGCATATGGCGATATGATCGTTAACTTTATAGCATGGGTTATTCTCGCAATAACCTAACCTCTCTTCTCGATCCTGCTGTGATATTATATCACGGCAGGATCATCTTGTCAAGCCGGTTTTACTGCCTCGGACTACCCCTAGCCCTCTTAATTCAATAAAAAAGCCCCGGAAGATCTCTAAGGAAAAGCAAGTCTCTCTTGGGGTGGCGGGGTTCCCCGAAGCGAGTACGCGAGCTTTGGGGGTTCCCGGTAGTGTGCCGCTGGTTCAAGTCCAGTCACTCAGACCAAAAATAATAAACGCCGACCTTTAGGTTGGCGTTTATTGTTTTTCGTATAAGCTTCACGGCTTAGAACCACGCAAATGCCCCGCATTTGCTCGGTTTGCGCTGCGAAAACGAAGAATTGTCTCCACATATCGGCGCAAACCTTGGTTCGTAAGACAGTCACTCAGACCAAAAAATGCAAATCGACTTTTGTCGGTTTGCATTTTTTATTTTGTGCGATTCGCTTTGAATGAGCGGCCGAGACCACGCGCTGCACCGAAGGTGCGGAAGGGGTGGCGGGGTTCCCCGAAGCGAGTACGCGAGCTTTGGGGGTTCCCGGTAGTGTGCCGCTGGTTCAAGTCCAGTCACTCAGACCAAAAATAATAAACGCCGACCTTTAGGTTGGCGTTTATTGTTTTTCGTATAAGCTTCACGGCTTAGAACCACGCAAATGCCCCGCATTTGCTCGGTTTGCGCTGCGAAAACGAAGAATTGTCTCCATATATCGGCGCAAACCTTGGTTCGTAAGACAGTCACTCAGACCATAAAAAGTATCGCTTTAGGCGGGGGATTTTTATTTGTGCGCTTGGCGGGATTGCGGCTATGGTTTTTTTGACAAATTTTGTTGGAAAATGATTGACAGGGTATAACGGTGGTGATATAATTAACTATATAATCATATTATATCGCGCGGGCGTGCTCGCGCGCGGCGGGATAAACGAAAGGAGAACAAAACTGTGTTTGAGAAGGAGCGCGAGCTGCTTTCTGTTGGTTGGAAATTCGACTTTGTCAAATTCGAGTCCGCAATAGAGCGGCGCAAAAAATATGAAAGCACACTGGGTAATGTGCAGGCCAAGGTGGCAGAGGCATTGGATAAGGCGAAGGATTGTCGCACCCATGTCAACTCTCCCGACTGCAGTGTGGCTGTTCGTAACGAGGAGAACGTGAAGGCGCTTTACGCCGCAATTACCGAATGGCAGTCGCTCTATGACGTGCTTTGCAATATGTCCAAGACATCCCCTAAGGCGTTTGAGGAGAAAAGCGTCGCTGCGAGCATGAAAGAGCTTGCCACGTATGAGGCGCCATTCAAAAAGTACATGGACACCCAAGCGGAGTTCATGGTTGTGGTCGCTTTCGTAAAAAAGCTCGCGAGCTTCGGCAGTCTCACGGAAAAGAACGTCAAGCCCATCTGTGAGGTGATCGAGGAGAACGAGAATCGCGTGAAATCCGCCTACCTTCCCTCCGATACGATCTCGCTTATTGCCAAGGCAAAGACGATGCGTGATACCATCGAGGCGTTGGAGGATTATTATGAGCGTGTGGAGAATCACATCGATCACTATTGGCAGGCTGAGCACGATCCCAGCGCTGTGTCAATAGCCGCCAGCCATGATCAGTACGAGCGGTACGCTCGCACCTACGAGGGTGGTATTTCCGCCAATATGGAATTGCAGCAGGAGTTTGCCGATCTCAAGGGAGACAGATCGCTTTCCATTTTCGGCCTATATGAGGAAAAGTACGAGCCAAGACTGCAGGAAACGCTGGAGCTTCTGCGCGATCGTCTCTCCGCTCTACAGGCCGCCTTCCGCGCCAGAAGAGGTGGCATATCGGCACGCGGCGTCATTGCAAGAATCCTTGGAATCCTTATGTACGCCATGATAATCGCTGCGGCGCTTTGCACGGTAATCAACACCATTATCGTGTTTGGCGGATCGATCAACTGGTTCTGGGCCGTTCTTTTCGGCTTAATCGTCGGTATCCTGTTTGCTGTGGTTCGTGTGGCTGCGATGTACGGTCTCGGTGCACTATGGTGGCCCTCTGCCTTTGCTACGATGTTCTTCGGCCCGAAATCCCTTGAGGTCAACAAGGCCGTCCTCATTTTCAATATCGTATTCCTTGTGATCTCCTTCCTGTATGCCGAGCTTACCATTTACCGCGAGGATCGCGATCTGCGAAACGGCAGCAGCTCGGGCATTCGCGCCCTTGCGATGGGCGTGCCCTTTATCGGTACATGTGCACTGGTCATTGCCACGCTGTGGAGCGGCATCGCAGGTCTGGTGAGGATCTGGAACATCTGGGGCATCTTTGAGGTGTTCTGCGGCTTCTTCTTTGGCTTGTTCCGCGTAATCATGCTGATTATCGGCGCGGGCTTCTGGTGGCCGTCTCTGTTCTCGGTCACGGGAGACAACGGCGCGATCCTCAATGCTGCATTTTATATTCTGCTTGTCATCTTTGGCGTGTACGGTGCACGCCAGAAGGACTAATGGGGGAGGGAGAAAGTAGCTGTGAGTATGGATAAATTTCATGAATCGATAGACAAACACAGTCATATCGCAGATCAGATCGCCAATCTGGAATATCTGGACGGGATGATCACGCGTGAGGCAGCCGGGAATTCTGCCTCCGTGGAGTACTCCTTGAACATGAAGCGAGACCTTGAAAGGGATGCCTTTGTCAAGATCTGTCCCTCGTTGATCCGCCAGAATTATGAGACCTGCAAGCGTGCGGTGGATCGCATCGTGAAGCAGCAGCAGAGCGTGACCCTGAGTGCGGGGTACTTGCTGAAGACCTACATAGAGCGTCCCGCAGACACGTTTAAGGCAGAAAAGTTTATCTCCGTCTTCTGCGATGCGTGCATCTCCTTCCGTGACGGTGTGAACACCTTCCTGGAAATGGCCGACCCTTGCACGGATGCCTCTGCTCCCGGCACGTTGGAAAAGATCGGCAAGGCCTTTAACACGATGGATGCCATCCACTCGCGGCTGGATCGCCTGGTCGCCTCTCATCTGGCGCCTGTATACGCAAAGGAGATGGATCGTCTTTCTGCCGCCGTTGCCGATGGCAAAAAGAATGCAGAGAGCTATCTCTCAAAGGCACGAGAGGATCTGCAAAAGGAGATCGATACGCTCGAGCAGCTGTTGCGCGAGGAAGAGCAGCGTCTACTTGAATGTATGCTTTCTGACAAGGAGCAGATGCCCGCGGATTTCCCGAAGGAATACTGCCTCTACATCGGTGTGGACGTTATGAATGAGCCCATGCAGATCAATTTGAAAAATCTGCCCTATCGAAAGACGGTCAATCTTGGTACTCCTGCTGATGTGGATGGTTATGAAAAAGACGAGAACGCCAATATTCTTGTGGACGTGACCGACGGTAACGAGGATGTCGCCAACCGCTTTGCGGATGACGTGATCATGAAATTCCTCGCCTCTTACCCCACCAAGTTTAAAAAGGTGGTGGCGATGCACAACCAGTCAGGCAGCCCACTGCTCAGCATCATGAGTCGCGTAAACGGCTGCGGTACACAGGCAGAGTTTGCCTTCCAGAAGGGCGGCACACCCGTAGTGAACACCGAAGAGGACATCGAGACGACGCTCGGCCTTCTCGACAAGAGAGTCAACGACGTTTGCTCCTTGCTTGGTGTTAGTGGCGAGCAGGACATCTACTCCTACAATGCTAAGCATCAGGACACCGCTGAGCCCCTGACCTTGGTGGTTGTCAAGGATTTTCCCAACGGCTTCATGCGCGGTCGCTCGCTCAATCTCTTCCAGAGAGTATATGAGCAGGGCAATAAGGCGGGCGTGATCATGCTGGTCTTCTACGACCAAAGATTCGTCACCGACGACTACGGTGATATGCCTCGCGCGTGGGAGTATATCACCTCGGCAGATTCCTCCTATCATCTAAACATGGATGGCGAGCGCATGCTGGTATATCCTTCTGACCATGTGTTTGCCCCTCTTCAGCGCACCGAGAGCTTCTCCGAGACGGGCTTCTTTGCTTACGTGAATGAGGAGCTCAAGAAGCAGAACAAGCCCATCGATCTCTTTGAGATCCAGTCGCGTGAGGACTTCAAGTCCTCGCCGCGCCGTCGCGAGTTCTCCGAAAAGCTCTCGATCCCGCTCGGCAAGTTTGGTGGACAGACGATGTCTGTGGAGCTCAGCTCCGCCAACAAGGCACATTTGGTCGTCAACGGCGGTACGGGCTCGGGTAAAACCGCGTTCCTGCACACGCTGATCCTCAGCGCGGCGTACAACTATTCGCCCGATGAGCTGGAGATCAACCTCTTTGACTTCAAGGACGGCGTTGGTTTCAAGATGTACAAGGAAAAGAGGCTGCCGCACGTCAACTTTATCGCGCTGGAGAACAAGATCGAGGACGCGCAGGACATCCTGACCTACATCAATACGCTCATGACCGAGCGCAATAAGCTCATTTCTTCCTTTGACGGTGTGAACTCGCTCAAGGGCTATAACGCAAAGGTGGCAAGCGGCAATTACCCCGACAAGCCCAAGATCCCGCGCACGCTTATCATCATCGACGAGTATCAGTTCCTGCTGATGAACGAAAAGTGCGTGTCGGTGCTGGAAAATATTGCCCGTCAGGGTCGTAGCGCAGGTATGTCGCTGGTGCTCGTCTCGCAGGACGTTCCCACCGACTCCTCCTTCTCCAAGATCAAGCAGCTGCTTGACCACCGCTTTGCCTTCCGCGGCTCTCCCGATAACGTGGATCGCTTGATCAGCGGCACGGGTAAGCGCGCGGTCGAGCTGGAGCTGCAAAAGGGTCTTTGCTTCTACGAGGCAAACGACGGAATTGTCAAGACGATGCGTACCGCCTTCT
>CAYULZ010000023.1:0-16322 GCA_964445865.1 uncultured Lachnospiraceae bacterium
AAACCCGAAGGGCGAACGGCAATGCCGTTCGGATCTCGCAGGGAGATTAAAACCTACTTTATGGAAGGCACCCCCCTTGGGGACTTTTTTGTTGCTCTTTTTCGCAAAAAATCTGCCAGGTGTCGCCGTGCTTTGCATAGGCTACGCGTTCGGTCAGGAGCAGGCTTTTGACGTGCTTACAGCGTTTTTGGGAAACAGGCTCGCCGAGATAGAGCGACAGGGCATCGCGCGGCGAGAGCAGGCTTCCATCGGGAAGCGAGAAGTTTTGCGCGTCACAAGCATATCGCTTCTCCTGCCCTGCCCCGTCCCGAGAAAGTGAGGCCTCGATCCGCACCGACAAGAGCGTATCGCTACGGTAACGAATCTCTCCCCACAGCCGATACCGAAAGGGGGCAAAGTGAAGCCGCTTTTTCGGATCGGGATCGTTCTCGTAGCAATCGGTCGCATGGGCAAACAGCCGATCGTGACAAAAGGCGTAGGCCGCATCGGCCATTTGCGTCCAAAAAGCTTGGATCGCGTCAACATTTTCAATATGCGGAAATGAAATGCGCACGCGCAAAAGCTCCACGCCCTCGTGAGTAAAGCGCTCATAGGTTTCCATCGTTTTTCCTCCTCCGTTTCTATCCGATTCGTTACATCGTATGATACGGACAAGGAGTCTATGCGTTTAATTGATCGTTCCCTTTTCAGGCAAAAATATGCGTTTCACATGTGAATCCAGCGCGGGATATCCTTCAAGTGTGGGATCGTCGGAAAGGAGTGCCTTGGCCTCGGCAAAGGCCGCGGCCAAAAGGCCCGTATCGTCGCAAAGCTCGCCGAGACGGAAGCGAACACCTCCGCTCTGCCGCACGCTTGCGTCGCCGCCCGCGCGGAGAAAATCGCCGGGCCCGCGCATCGCGAGATCCTTTTCGGCAATGGCGTAACCGTCGTACGAGGTGCGCATGGTCTCGAGTCGCTCGTGCGCCGTTCCCTCCTTTTTGGCAGCCTCGGATACGAGCACACAGTAGGATTTCCGCTTGCCGCGTCCGACACGTCCGCGGAGCTGATGAAGCTGCGAGAGGCCGAAGCGATCGGCATTCTCTACGATCATCAGCGAGGCATTCGGCACGTTCACGCCGACCTCGATGACGGTCGTTGAGACAAGGATGGCGATCTCGCCCTTGGCAAAATCGTTCATGATGCGATCCTTCTCGCGGCTCTTCATCTTGCCGTGTAGAAAAGCGACCGAAAGATCGGGAAATACGGACTGCAGCTCCTGTGAAAATTGCACCGCCGATTTAAGTGGCAGACGCGGCGCGCGCCGCACGCCTTCCATATCAATGTCCTCAAGCAACAGATCGGCCTCCTCATCCTCATTCGCCTGTTCCTCCACGGCGGGGCAAACGATGTAGACCTGTCCGCCGTCGTCGGTCTGCTTGCGGATAAAGCCGTTGAGGCGTTCACGGTAGCTCTCGTCAACCACGAAGGTATCGACACGCTGACGGCCTGCAGGCATCTCGTCAATCCGCGAGATGTCGAGGTCGCCGTACAGCACGAGCGCGAGCGAGCGCGGAATGGGCGTTGCACTCATAACGAGCATATGCGTCAGATTATTTTTCTCGGCCAGCACGGCGCGCTGCTCCACACCGAAACGATGCTGCTCGTCGGCTACGACAAGTCCCGGAGCAGCGAATTGTACGCCCTCCGAAAGAAGAGCCTGCGTACCAATAACCACGTCGATGCGCGACGCAGGATCCGGCGAGGCAAGTGCGGCATATATTTTTCTCTTTTCGGCTGCGGTGATAGCACCGATCAAAAGCGCGCATCGGATACCGAGCGCATCCAACCACACCTTCAGATCGGCGTAATGCTGTCTTGCGAGGATCTCGGTCGGCGCCATCAGCGCGGCCTGACGGCCGCTTTGCACCGCAATCAGGATCGCTGCCGCGGCGCAGACGGTCTTACCGCATCCCACGTCACCAACGACCATGCGATTCATGGCCACGGGCTTAGCCATATCGACGGCGATCTCTTCGATCACGCGCTCCTGCGCGCCTGTCAGACGGTATGGCAAAAGACCGAGCAGAGGAGATATATCGCTCGCCGTGCACGGTACGGCAGGTGTCGGAACCGCCTTGGCTCCCGCCATTTGCAGGGCAACGGCAAAGGTGAAGAATTCGTCAAAAATCAGTCGTTTTTTGGCCGCCGCAAGCATCACAAAGCTTTCGGGCATATGAATATTACGCAACGCAAAGGCATGGGTACAAAGACCGTTTCGGCGGCGGATGTCCTCCGGGAGAAAATCACTCTCCTCCTCAGCATAGGCGGCCACCGTCAGCGCCGCGCGGACGTCCTTGGCGATCTGCTTGCGCGAGATCCCCTCGGTCAGGGGATAAACCGGCACGAGAACAGGCAGCTCGACACCGTCACTGACGGGCTCGAAGGCGGGGGAGGACATGGAAAAGAGCTTGCCCTGCCGCTCGACCTTGCCGTAAAAGCGAAAGCTTGCCCCGACGGGAAAGCTGTTACGCAAAAAATCCTGATTAAAAAAGGTGATCTGACAAATGCCGCTCTCGTCATAGGCGCGGAATTTCAAGAGCGACATTCTACCCTTGATACGTGTAGCGCGCGCCTCGGTAGCGACCGTCAGAACATGCGCACTTTTCGAGACGCCATCAGCCTCGCAAAGCGGAATCACGTCGCCGCGATTTTCATAGCCACGTGGATAATGCAAAAGCAGATCACCCACGGTGCGGATCCCCATGCGTGCGTATGCCGCGGCACGCACCTCGCCCACGCCGTAAAGCTTGCGAATATCGGTATGAAGTCCCGTCATGCGACACCTCCTTGTTGTACTTGATTACCTAATAATATTATAAACGCGCGGACAATTTCTGTCAAGGCCTCCACGCATTCTCAAGAAAAAAGTTAAAAATATTTCTAAAAATATTCCATCAGAATGTTTTTTATATATTGACAAGAAACAAAAAATAAGTTATAATAATGTGTAAGCATAAAAAATCGGAGGTTTCTATCCATGAAAAAGATTTTAGCACTTGTTCTGGCATCTCTGTTGCTCCTCAGCCTCGTTGCTTGTAACAAAGAAAAGGAAGACGATAATGAAGACGTCCAGAATACCGAGCCCGTTTCCGATGAGCTCGTATTCGAGAATTTCAAATATACCGTCAATGCATCCGGTATGTACGAAATCACGGGCTACATTCCCACGAGCATCGAGCTTGTGACCGTGACCGTTCCTGCAGATATTGAGGGACGTCCCGTGACCGGCATCGGCGAGAGCGCCTTCAAGGCCTCCCAGTATCTGAAGGGCATCGTTCTTCCCGCTAGCATTACTTATATTTCCAATTATGCATTTGCTGATTGCGATTATCTGTCTGAGATCACGTTGCCCGATGCGGTTACGACCATCGGCAAGGGTGCCTTTCAGGATTGCGGTGCGCTGACGAAGGTTACCTTCTCCAAGGAACTGACCTCCATTAGCGAATATGCCTTCATGAACTGCACGGCGCTGAAGGATGTTGTCCTTCCCGCCAAGCTGACCACCGTTTTGAGCGGTGCATTCTACAACTGTGATGCACTGACCGAGATCGTTATTCCCGAGTCGGTCACGACGCTGGGTGACGCCGCCTTCCACGAGTGCTCCTCGTTGGCTACGATCACCGTGCCCGCAACGACGGTCAATCTCGGAAACAGTCTGTTCTCCAAGTGTGCCGACGAGTTGACGGTCAACACCCCTGCAGACTCTGCGTTTGCCAATTACGTAGTGAAAAATCAGTACAATGTTAAGGCTCCTGAGACTCAGCCCACCCCCGGCGAATAATCGACGGCAATAAAAAAGACCGATCTGCTTTTGCAGATCGGTCTTTTCTATTTTCAAGCGTTCGGCCATTCAAAAAGATTGGGCGCTTTGAGCTCGAGATACGACCAATCCTTGGAGACGGGCGAAATGCGAATGCACAGCTGTCCCTCTCCCTCGGCATAATCAAACAGAATGTTTTTTCGCTCCGCAATGGCGCGCAGGGTTACCAGCTCCTGCATGTGCTCGGCACGCATCTCCTCCCTTTTGGCCATTGCTACGGAAACCGTACCACCAAAGGCCGTCATATCCAGCATCACCCGCACACTACGGTCGGTCGCCACGCGTCTGGCAAGACAAAGGCTTCCCAAGAAAAAGGCAATGAACAGCGGATAATCAAAGTCCCCGTAATGCATGATCTCACCGCGATCGACGCATTCGATAGGACAGCCCACGTATCGGGCCAAGTGAAGCATATGGTCGTGCAGGAACTCGTTGATGGGCTCGCGCGGATTGCGATCCTTCGGGAGCGTCAGCGTATAAAAGATGTCCTTGATGCCTTCCATCCACTCCAGAAAATCGAGCATGTACGCACTTGTACGCTTACTCATTCTGGCTCGGATATCGGCCGTCGAGGAAGCAAAAGCAAATTCTCCGCACGCGCCCGATTTGGCAAGGCGGATCAAAAGATCACGCGGAATCTTAGGCACGCAAAGCACGCCAAGCGAGGATGCAGGTGCCAGCGTTGGAATTACCAGTCCTGTCCCCAATCGGCTGTCAATCACCATAGGAAGCGTCGAATAGGAGAGCAGATGTGCGCGCACCTCCTCCCACGTACCGAGACCGAGATAGGCTTTCAGACTCTCGGCTTGCGGACTTTGCGCCGCCGGCGCACGCGATGCGATCAGCATGCCGTCGTCAAAGAGATCAAAAAGATAACAACAGTCCGTATGCACGCCCGCCATGATCTCCTCAGCCAACACGCCTGTTTTTTCTACCGTTACCGTCATGCGTTATTCCTCACTGTACTGCTTCATTCCCTGCATTTTACCGACTTGACGGAAGCCGTCTACCTCACCGCGCTGAATCGCACCGAAGATTCGATACCGCAACCCCTTGTTCTCACGCTCAAGACGGGCAAGCAGTTGCTTCATTTCCTCACGCTCGGTATTGCCGTCCGCAGGACACGGGGATTTGGCCACGGGAAGCGCTACCTTACCTGCGAAATAACGCACGTCCTTTTCGGGCATATAGATCATGGGACGAATCAGCGTAATATCGGTATTGGAGAGATAGGTCACGGGCTGGAAACAACCAATCCTTCCTTCGAAAAACAGATTCAGCATAAAGGTCTCAACCACGTCGTCAAAGTGATGACCGAGCGCAACCCGTGCACAGCCCAGTTCCTTCGCGGCGTTATAAAGCGCGCCGCGTCGCATCTTCGCGCAAAGCGAACAGGGATTTTTCTCCTTTCGCACGTCGAAGATCACCTTGGAGATCTGCGTGGGTACAATATGATACGGCACCTCCAGCTCTCGACAAAGCGTCTCGATGGCCGAAAAATCCATACCCTCGAAGCCCATATCCACAGTAATGGCGCAGAGCTCGAAGGGCTTGGGATAAAAGCGGCGCAGCTCGGCCATGGCGCAAAGCAGGGTCAGCGAATCCTTCCCCGCCGACACGCCGACGGCAATCTTCTCCCCTGCGGCGATCATATCGTAATCGTCGATCGCGCGGCGAACGTAGCTGAGCACTCGTTTGATATGTTCCATGTTCGTTTATGCTTCCTTTTTCTTTTCGTTTTCGTCAAAGCACATTGTGTCGTAGATCCGTGCGGCCTGCGCGCTCATTTCGCGCCCCTCGGTATCGCGATAAAGCAACAACGGCGCTGTGACCTGCATACCTACCGCACCGCCCTTGATGGCGCGAACCAGCACCATAGACGGTACTGCACCCGCGTGCGCGTGCACGAAGGTCATCTGCTTGACCGCCAGACGGTGATTTTCCATCGCAAGCATCAGCTCCGATAGACGATCAGGGCGAAAGACGCAGTAAAAATGACCGCCGTGCCGCAACAGCCGATAGGCCGCCGCGCAAAAGTCCTCTACCGTACCGCACACCTCGTGCCGTGCGATGTATTTATAATCCGCATCGTTGCGCTTGCCGCTATCGGTTCGCATGTAGGGTGGATTGGCAAAGACCACGTCGACCTCGCGTCCGAGCGTAGCCGCACTCACCTCGCGTATGTCGGCAAGGTGCACCTTCACGCATCCGTCAAGGCCGTTTTGCACGGCGTTTCTCTCGGCGAGATCGGCAAAATCCGGCTGCACCTCAAAGGCGTCGATACGAGCAAATCGCCCCCTCGCCGCACATAATAGCGAGACGATACCCGTTCCCGTACCCAGCTCAACCGCACGCTTTTTCGGACTTCCCTTCATATACGCCGCGAGCAAATAGGCGTCCGTACCGAAGGTCAGTCCGTTTTTCTTTTGTATGAGCACGATATTTTCATTGACTCGATCGAGGCGCTCGTCTGTCTGACACGTCATATCCGCCATGGGCTTCTCCTTTGACTTCTATCATGAATGGCGCAGGGGCTGTTGCTTATTAGCAACAGCCCCTTGCTTTTATCCTATGTATTGATAGGTTCGCGATTACTCTGCTACGGGAGCAGCAACAGGGCAAGCCTCTGCGCAAGCACCGCACTCGATGCACTCGTCAGCGTTGATCTCGTATTTGCAATCGCCTTCCTTAATCGCGCTTACAGGGCAAGCCTCTGTACATGCGCCACAAGCAATACACTCATCGGAAATTTTGTATGCCATGTTCAAGTACCTCCATATAATTTGTACACCTATATTGTATCACATAAATTTTGAAATGCAAGAGCAAAATGAAAAATTCTTAAAATTTTTTCATGATTTTTGCAAAAATCGGGCGTTTTTTGCATGTTTTCTCAAAAAAATACAAGTTTTTTTCAAAATGACGGACAAGCTTCCCTATTTTTTACAAAATTTGCATCGAAAATTTCGTGCGCTCGGCCTGCGCACCGCGGATCTCAATAATGTAATCCAACAAAAGCACGCCATCGGAAAGCAGGCGGTTATCGACCTTATGCGTCCGCACACAGACCTCAAAAGGCATATAGGGAGTCTGATACACACAACGGTAACGCTTGGCCGATTCAAAGACGAGTGTCGTTGATACCGCGCCCTCGCGCACCATGCTGACGATTCCGGGCTCCGCCTCGAGGAAGGACACCGCCGTGCGTGAGCCTGCCATACCCGTGGCCTCGGTCTCATCATAGGCAATCTCCACGCGACCGTCCTTGACGCAAAGGGTCCCCACCGAATGGATCTCCATCACCTCAGGTCTTTGCTCTCCGTCCTCTCCCAGCAGAAAAAAGCCCTCTCCGTTGTCCTCGTCGGCAGACGAAAAGAGCGAGGCCTCCACCTCATAGCGCTCGGATTTCAATCGAATGCGAATTTCTTTCTCCATCGGTAAACAAAGCCCTCCCTTGCGCGACTCTGCATGAATCGCAGATACCGTTATTGTACCATTTACCCGCCAAAATGTCAACCGTTGTAAGCCAAAAACAAAAAAATCCTTTTCTTTTTTTGTTTTGAGACGCGGCGCGACTCGGTGAGACGGTTTGACACGCCTTGTCGCGCTATACTATGCGTGCACAGACAAAAAGGAGGTAACTACATGAATCACACCGAGGCCGACGTACTTCTTGAGGAAGCCTGTCGGCGCGGAATTCTTGGACAAATACTTGAGGAATACATCGCTGCCTGCCACGCACCGCTCGGCGAGCCAGCGCCCACTGACAAAAAGACAAGGGGCTCTGTGCGGGGCGATCGATTTCCCAATCTTGCGGGCTTTTGCCGCTATCTCGGGTGCTCAACCGAGGAATGGCTGGCCATGGAAAAGGAACAGCCCGAGGTGTTCGGCCGTCTGCGCGCCGCCCTCGAGGACGAGGCCCTCAACGCGGTCATGTCGCCAACCGTGATCGCGGCCTATCTCAAAAAACGGCTTGGCTACGACAAGGAGCCGACCGATACCGAAGGACCGATCGCCGTGCAATTTGCACACGATATCTTCCGCGATGGTGAATAACCATGCGTCCGCCGCTTCTCATTCCCGGCGTTCCCAATAAACGCCAACGACAATTTTTCGCCTCCCGTGCGCGCTTTACCGCCTATGGCGGCGCACGAGGCGGCGGCAAATCCTGGGCACTGCGACGCAAGCTCATTGCTATGTGCCTGCGCTATGCGGGGCTTCGCTGTCTTTTGGTACGGCGTAGCTTTCCCGAGCTTCGCGCCAATCATTTGCAGCCTTTTTTGAAGGAATACGGCGCACTCTTACAATACCGCGAGTCGGAAAAGGCGCTTCTGTTGTCCAACGGCAGTCGCATTGAATTCGGCTTTTGCGCCAACGATCGGGACGTGCTTCGCTATCAGGGACAGGAATACGACATTATCGCCATTGACGAGGCAACACAGCTGAGTGAATTCAGATTTTCCATTTTCAAGGCCTGTCTGCGTGGCGCATCTGCCTTTCCCCGACGCATGTACCTGACCTGCAACCCCGGTGGCGTTGGCCACGCATGGGTCAAGCGGCTTTTTATTGATCGCGAGTTCCGTGCGGGTGAGTGTCCCGAGGATTATGCGTTTATTCCCGCGCTCGTTTATGACAATACGGTGCTGACAACGGCCGATCCCGATTACGTTCGATCTCTGGAGTCCCTCCCCGATCGCCTGCGCGATGCGTGGCTTTACGGGAAATGGGATGTGTTTGAGGGACAGTTCTTTCCCGAATTTGACACGGCCGTCCACGTCTGCCCCCCTTCTGTTATCCCCGAAAGCACAAAGCGGTTTGTGGCGGTGGATTACGGCTTTGACATGCTGGCCGCTCTCCTCGTTGGCCTTGACTGTAAGGGAAACTACTGGATCATTTCCGAGCATTGTGAGCCGGGACTTACGCTTTCCGAAGCCGCACAGCGCATCGTCGCGCTCTGCCGTGGGCAGAGCGTCGAGTACGTCGTGGCCTCTCCCGATCTTTGGAATCGCCGTCAGGACAGTGGCCGAAGCGGATTTGAGATCATGCAGGAGCAAAGCGGTATGCCTCCCATGCTCGCCGCCGACGACCGACGGATTCCCGGCTGGCGTATTCTGCGCGAATATCTCGCCGAAAAGAAGGGACACCCCACCCTGCGTATCAGTACGGCTTGCCCCGAGCTCATTCGGTCGCTCCCCGCCCTGCTTTGTCACCGCGAGCGGCCCGAGGACGCCTCGGGCGAGCCCCACGCCGTCACGCACGCCCCCGAGGCTCTCCGCTATGCGCTGATGAGCCGTTGTCCCCCCCCCAGCGCCCCCATTCATCACGATTTTATTTTCCGAAAACCGCCGCGTCCGTCCGTTTTGGACTGATAGGTTCGTCTGTGCAACCGAAACGGCGGATGCGAAGGTTTTATCAGAAAGGCAAACTTATGTCAAAACAAACAACCCAAACACCGCAGCGCGCCGTTTTCGGCCCCTTTGGAGGCATCGACACGCGAACACCCCACACGGGCACACCGTCGGCAGCCGATATTCTCAATTTTCGACTCGGCGAGGACGGCTCTCTCGTCAAACGTGAGGGCTGCCACCACCTAAAGACACTTGACAACTATATTCGCGCCGTCTGGTCGGGAAAGCTTTTCGACGAGAGCTACACGCTCCTACTCGTGGGCTCCTCCGTCATACGCCTGAACACGGTGTCGTGGGAGACCTCGCTCATCGGCACGGTGGTCTCGGAAACCACGAGCTCGGAATCGCCCGCCCAGTTCTTCTTCTATCGCGATCGGCTGTATCTGCTTGACGGAGAGCAGCTCTATCAGATACAAAAAACGACAGTCGAGGCCATCGAGGCCTACGTTCCGCTCATTGGAAAGGACTGGCCGACCACTTACGTCGGAGAGATCTTTGAAGCTCGCAATCTATTAACCAAGCGTGCAAGGATCCACTATCTGATCGACGACAATTATTCGGTCTTCCTGCGAACGGCGTATTCCGTCGAGGCCATCGACGAGCTGTATGTCAACGACGAGCTGCGCCCCCCGATGGAGTATTCCTACGACGAGCCCACCAAATCAATCATCATGCAGGACTTGGTTCCCGGGGATCGCGTTCGCGTGCACCTGCGGTATGCGTGGACGAAACAACAGATGGCAAACGGTCCGCTCGGCTGCTCACGGGTCGAGATCTTCGGCGATACGCACAGCAACCGTCTTTTCTTCTGGAACGGAGCGAACAAAAATGTTTTCTATCCCTCTACCTACGTTTCCGAGGAACGGCTGGCCGATTGCCGCACGATCTACCCAAACAGCGTCCCTCTCTACGTTCCCGAGCATGCCGACTGTGTAATCGGTGACGGCCGATACGATATTACAGGCTTTGTTCGCCAATACGACCGCCTGCTCATTTTCGCCGAATCGGAGACCTTTATGACAACCACCGACGTGTTGCAAGCCTCTGATTTTTCGGCCAAGCCGATCAATCCGCTGATCGGTTGCGCCGCAACCGATGCATGCACGATCGCCGACAATTCTCCCTTTACCGTCGGCACGAACGGGATCTACCGTTGGACGGCGGATACCGACGAATACAGCGAGAGCAACGCTTACAGCATCTGTGAGCCGATCCGCCCGCTTCTACACAAGCAGTTTTTCCAATACGCCAAGACACTGTACCGCCGCGCCCATAACGAAATCTGGTTCTATGCACCCGAGCTGGATACGACCGTATGGATCTACCGTCTTTCGGACGGTGCGTGGTATCGCTTTACGCTCATGGATTTCACCCAGCTGTTTGAGATCGGCGGCAAGCTCTTTCTGTGTTATTATAACGAGCTCTGCGCCTTTGACGAGACCTATCTCGAGGATATCGATCCCGAATCGGCCTCGCACGAGATCGTAGCTGAATTTCACAGTAATCTGTTGGAATACGGTACGCACAAGTCAAAGCATTTTTCGGGGCTTACCCTGCGCGGCGATTGCGACGGCGGTGCGATCACGGTGCGTCTGGTCGGTGACGGACTCGGTGCGATCGACTGTAGGTTTTCCGAGGAAGCCGCACATAGTGCCACCTTCTGCCGCCTCTCGTCGGGTCGCTTCCGTTACGCCACGCTGCAAATCACGGCCGGCGGCACGGCACGCCAAACCATTCATTCTTTGATCAGCGACGTGCGCTGATCGCAAGTACAACGTACAGAAAGGATTTTTTATGAATCATGCAAACAACAAGGCCTGGCGGCAGTATGAGGCAGGCAAGGCCTATAAGCGACGTATCGGTCTGTACGAGACCATTCGACAGAACGAACGCTTTTATCGCGGCGATCAGTGGAAAAACGGTGAAGGTAACGGCCTTCCGAAGCCCGTATTCAACATCATTCGGCGCGTCATGGATTATCTGATCTCCTCGGTGGCCTCCTCTCGTCTTTCCATTCACTTCACCGACGCCTCCCTTCCCTACAGCGCAGACGCTGCCGAGAGCGAACGCCTTCGTGAGGGCTTGCAAATTCTCGAATCTCACGCCGCCTACCGTTGGAAGGAAACCGCCATGGATCAGAAGGTGCTCCGTCTTTTGACCGATGCGGCGCTGACCGGCGACGGGGTGATCTACTGCTATTGGGATCCCACCATCAAAAGCCCTCAGCTTTTTGAAGGTGATATTGTCACCGACGTCATCGACAACGTCAATCTTTTCGTTGCTGACGTCAACCGCGCCGATCTGCAATCGCAGGAATATATCATTCTTGCGGGACGCGCCACGGTGGCCTCTCTCCGACGCGAAGCCGAGGAGGCAGGAGTCAGCGAGGAGGAGCGCAACAAGATCCTTCCCGATGACGACACCGTCTCGCAATCGGGCGACATGGCCAGATACGAGCTGGAGGATCCCGATTCACAAAAAGCGACCTATATCATTCGTTTTCACCGCGAAAACGGCAAGGTCGTTTTTGAGAAATCGACACGTGACTGCGTAATCCGCCGCGCTCGCACCGACTGTCGCCTCTATCCCGTCGCTTATTTCAACTGGATGCCGACCAAGAACAGCTTTCACGGCACCTCCCCCGTAACCCATCTGATTCCCAACCAAAAATTCATCAACCGCGCCTACGCCATGGTGATGAAGCACATGATCGACACGGCCTTCTCGAAGGTCATTTACGACAAATCCAAGATTCCCGAGTGGAGCAATGAGGTCGGCGAGGCGATCGCGGCCGTCGGCGGAGGCAATATTTCCGACGCAGTATCGGTCGTTGGTACGGGAGAGCTACAGGCGGGCTACATGGAGCTGATCGAAAGTGCCGTTACGCTCACCAAGGAGCTGATGGGTGCGACCGAATCCGCGCTTGGCAACATGGAGGCAAGCAACACGAGCGCCATTCTCGCGCTTCAGGAAACCTCTCGCATTCCTCTCGAGCAGATTCGCAACGCCTTCTACCGTTGTATCGAGGAGATGGCCGACATCTGGGCCGATATGATCTGCGCGTACTATCCGCCCGAGCGCTTGATTCCCTGCGTTGACGAAAGCCATACTTACGTGGCATCGACCGAATGGGAACGCTTGAAAAACGGCTTTCTTTCCGCCCGCGTGGACGTTGCGGAAAACGTACGCTTCGGCTCGTCGGGCGTACAAAATCTGCTCGACAAACTACTCGACGGCGGTTACATCACGCCGTCGGAATACATCAGCCGCTTGCCCGCAGGCATTCTCGACGGGCAGCAGTCGCTCGTTGAGCATCTTCGCGCCGCCGAATATCAAGCCGAAAAGGAGGAGGACGTATGAACGAATACGAAGCCACGATGCTGATCGAGGATAGCACGCTGAACCTGTCCGGCTCGATCGAACCCGAGGAAGCCCTTGCCATGGAGATGGCCGAGGACAACGAGCCCGAAATCAATGAGCCCGATTCTCCCCCGATGGACGAGGAGGTACCGGCCGAGGAAACGCCTGCCGCAGACCCCTCAACCGATGAGCTTCATGCGGAGATCGATCGCTTGCGCGCTGAGCTGGAGGAAACGAAGGCGCTGCACGCACGCATGGCCACAGAGCTTGGTGAATTCCACACGCTCTTTCCCGAGGTAAACGCCTCGAGCATTCCCGAAAGCATCTGGGAACAGGTCAAAAACGGTATTCCACTTGCCGCGTCCTATGCCCTTTACGAAAAAAAGTGCATCCTTGCGCGCGAGCACGCCGAGCGGGTCAACCTGCGCAATGCCAAAAAAACGCCCGGTGCCGCAGGAAAAAACACGCCCTCCGAATACTTCTCGCCCGACGAGGTTCGGGCTATGTCGCAGGCGGAGGTTCGCAGTAACTATCAAAAAATTCTGGAATCCATGAAAAAATGGAATTCCTGAAACCGTAAATTTTATTTCAGAAAGGAACTTATCTTATGGCAATTACCAATTTTATTCCCACCATTTGGAGCGAAAATCTTACCCGTGCCCTGGATCAGCAGTATATCGGCGTTGCCCACTGCAACCGTGAATACGAAGGTGAAATCAAATCCTGCGGCTCGACCGTCAAGATCTGCGGTGTCGGCAACGTCAACATTCTGGATTATACCAAGAATGCCGATATGTCGCTTCCGCAGGACCTGTCCGATACCGTTTGTGATCTGACGATCAATCAGGCAAAGTATTTCAATTTCCAGATTGATGACGTGGACCGAGCACAGAGCTCCCCCAAGCTGATGGAAGCAGCCATGCACGTAGCCGCACAGGGCCTTGCCCGCGATGCCGACCGCTACGTATACTCTCTGTATAGCCAGGCGACGCACTCCATTCTTAATGACGCGCCCACGACGGATGACATCATTTACACCCTTTTGGAGGCACGTGAAATGCTGTTTGACGCAGGTGTGAGCGATCCCTCCGATGTTGTTCTCGAGGTCACGCCCAAGGTCGCTTCGCTTATTCTGAAGGCAAAGCTCATCACGTATCAAGACGGTGGTGAAATCATGGAGACCGGAACGCTCGGCCACGTCGTCGGTTGCCCCATTTACGTTTCTCCGAACGTGGTCAATATCAAAGAAACGGGCACTCTGTATCCCCGTCACAAGTGCCTGATGCGTACCCGCCGTGCCGTCGCCTTCGCCGAGCAGCTTTCCGAGATCGAGGCTTACCGCCCCGAAAAGCGCTTTGCCGACGCCGTTAAGGGTCTGCACCTCTACGGTGCCAGCATCGTATACCCCGATGAGTTTATCCTCCTCGACTTCGGCATCGAATAATCGCAGCCTATGCAGAATCGATCGATCTATGACGCCGCTCTTCGCCTGTTGGCTGAGAGCACGGTAGAGGGAGAAAACGAGGATTACGAGGAGCGCGCACCCTATCTGATCGCCGCCTTCTGTACCGAAATGACGGAGCTTGACGGACTGCTCCGTACGGCGGCAGGCGAGGCAATTGCCGCGCTCCGCGACACCGTCTATCTCCCCCTGGAGGACATTTTTCCGCTCTCCGACCGCTTTACGGCCGCCGCTTCTCTGTATCTTGCGGCGATGCTGATTCTGGACAGCGACGAGGAACGCTCGGACAAGCTCTACGGACAGTACAGCGATGCCGTCAGCCGCATTGCCGACAGCATTCCTGCTACGCTGCTCCCTATCGTTGACAAATATTTTTAACGGCTTTGCCCCCTTCCTTTGGGAAGGGGGCATTGACTTTTGGATAGACGCGTGATATAATAAAAGCAACGAGAAAAAGGAGGGCGACCGCATGAAAATTTGTATTCTTCCCTTGCGTACGCTTTCCTTCGACGAGGATACCGTCCGCGTTCTTCCCTTTGGCGAAGCAGAGCGCGAGCGCCTATGTTCCATACGGAATCCTTCGCGTGCCTGTAGCAGTTTGGGTGCTCTTCTGGCGTTGCAAGCGCTGACCGAGGACAAGCCGCTCCCTATTTTGCGATCGCCCATGGGAAAGCCCTATTTTGGCGCCACCGACGCCCCCGCCTTCAGCCTTTCGCACACCGATACGATGGCCGTTGCCGCATTGGCTGATCCCGATGAAGGTACGATCGGCATTGACGCCGAGGATATCCGTCCTTGCCCGCATTCCTCACGTGTGGCCGCACGCTTTTTTACCGCTCGAGAGCGCGAGCGTCTGGCGCAAGCGCCCACCGACGAGACCTTTCTCTCTCTTTGGACCGCCAAGGAAGCCACCGCGAAAATGAGCGGACAAGGCCTCGCCTCTGCCCTTTCCGCGCCGAGCAAGACCGCCTACACAAGGCACTATCGTCTGACGGCCAACGGCACGGACACCGTGCTCTGCATCGCGTCCGAGCAACCGATCGCCACCGTCGCGTGGCGCTGTCCCCCGACACTTCAAATTTCCGAAATATAAAGGAGTTTCCCATGTTCGACTATTCCGCTCTAGCCAAAGCCTATCCGTATCGCACCGAGCTACACGCACACACCTTTCCCGTCAGCAGCTGTTCTTACGTCACGGCCGCCGAAACCGTCCGCCGTTATCGCGAGGCAGGCTGCGACTCGCTCGTCATCGTCAATCACCTCTCGCCCCCCAAGTGGATTCCAGGCAAGGCTGCCGAGCTGGCCGAGCTTTATCTTTCCGATTACGAGGCGGCGAAAAAAGAGGCGGGCAACGACCTCAACGTCATTCTCGGCGTAGAGATCCGTTTTCCCGAAAACGCCAACGACTATCTCGTGTACGGCATTTCTCCCGAGGACATCGAATATTTTATCACACTTTTGCCCGATGGCATCGAGAATTTTTACAAAAAGGCCAAGACCGATCGCAACGTCATTCTGCAAGCCCATCCTTTCCGTAAGGAAATGGTGCGTGCCCCTTTGGATTGCATCGACGGTATTGAGATCTTCAACATGCACCCGAGGCATAACTCGGCGGTCGCCGTTGCCGCGCAATATGCACGCGAGCACGGCCTGCTCGTCTGCGGCGGCAGCGATTTTCACTACGAAAATGACGAAGCACTCTGTCTTGTCCGCACCGAGGACAAGCTTCGCGACTCCTACGACATTGCCGATATGATCCGCTCGAAAAAATTTTTGTTCGACGTCTCCGGCAATCTCATTCTCCCCTATCAAAACTGAAAGTGAGGAAACGATCATGGCAAAGCTTTACACCTGGAACATCAACGAACCCGCCGAGGAGGAGGGCGGCGAGGACGTGCTGCACACGGTTACCCTTCGATGCTCCCCCCTCACGGGACGCGCGATCGTAACGATCGACGGCACCGAATTCAATATCAGCACCAAACCCTTCTCACTGCGTGGAACCAATCAGATGTTCCGTCTTGGCGAGATGGCTGCTCTGCTCGACTTCCCGAAGAAGGGTGAGCCGCGCATTCTCATTGATGGCGAAGCCGTCGAGCATGCATAAGAAAACAAAAAATCACCGTCCCGAGGGACGGTGATTTTTTTATGCAAGTCTCCAATTAGTTGAGCTCGGCAAAGTACTTGATGGTGCGAACCATCTGGCTGGTGTAGGAGTTCTCGTTGTCGTACC
>CAYULZ010000024.1:0-12844 GCA_964445865.1 uncultured Lachnospiraceae bacterium
TGTGTAAAGGGAGGTGGCTTGCAAAGCAAGACGGAGGGATTGTTAAAAACAAAATCATACCGAAAAACAATTCCTCAGTCACCTTCGGTGACAGCTCCCTTTACACAAGGGAGCCTTTGCTTTGTGCGCCCCGAAAGCCTGTTTTCTTTTCCTGACAAGCACTGCTTTTGTGGATACAAAAGCGAAGCCTTGCGCGTGGCGGGGAAAAATTTTATTTTATCAAATCATTCTTGAAATCCAAATATTTCTCATCGTTATCAAAAAAGCCATCGTATCTGGGTAACAGCTTTTCAAAATATACGGTTGTCATAAACTCCTCTTGTGTGCCCAAATCATCTATTGTTGAAAAATACAGAGGATTTCGCAAACCGATTTGATAATTTTCAGCCTTTGCATTTGGATTTAAATATTTTGTCAACGAAGCAAATGTTTTCAATTCCTGCAAGCATTCCTCTTTTTTTCCAAGCTTTTTGTATGCTTGGGCTTTTGCCTCACAGTTCCAAAGTTTGTGGCACACATGGAAATCCTCACATCCCTCATCAAAAATCGAAAGCAATTTCTCGTGAGCTCGGCACCAAGATAGCACCTTCTCATATTCTTTCTGTTCAAGTAAGGCTATTCTTTTCAGCTCGAAAAGTTGATCCATTATCCAATAGCAGTCCAACAAACTGTTTTCCGTAAACCTTGCGTGCTCTAAATAATCCTTGCGGTATTCTAATATTTGTGCCTTTCCAACTACCTTTTGTCTATAGCTGGTTGCACTGATTTTGTCCACTGCATCAACGGCTTTTTCATATTCGCCGATTTCACAATATATTCTCCGTAACATATTAAGAGCACCGTCTACCTTTTTGATATCTCCGCAAGTATTTACGACCTCATTACACAGCTTAATAGCTTTTGCAATAGCTTCTTTTCGTTCTTTTTCGTCCTTTGAGAAGCGATTTACCATAGACAAAGAAAATGCAAGATAAATTTTCAAATCGGGACTGTTTGGATACTTTTTTAAGCCCTCGCTGATAATTTCAATTTCCTTATATGTGTCCATGGTGTCGTCGGCAGCCTTCATAATTGCTTCCACATCGTCATTATAACTGCTTGTATGATATCCAAAAAGCCGGTCTATAGAAACGCAAAAAAATTCAGCGATGATCGGAAAAAGACTGACATCGGGGGCACATTGATCATTCTCCCATTTTGAAATGGCTTGTTCCGAAACACCAAGCTTTTCAGCAAGTTGCGATTGGGTAATTTTCTTCTCCTTGCGGAGCGTGTATATATTCGCACCAATATTCATAAAATTATCTCCTTAAAAGTTTTTCGTGATCACTGTAATAATTATATCACAGTTTTTTACAGCTTCCAACATACTAAAAAGAGATTTTAAGTGAAGAAAAGTCAACCTGAGGTTGGATTAAGAAAAAATAGAACGGTATAACCGTTTTTTAGGTTATACCGTTCTGCCTGCTTTATCGCAGGCACCCCAACGTGGGATTTTTTATATTAGTAAATATCGATCTTATCACATTTTGTTTTGATAAAGTCCAGAAAACGCTCGTATTCCTCTTGGGAGGCGAAGGCAGAAAGCGGAAGCAGATACGCCATAACATTGTTGACATGAATATACATCATTTTTTGATCTACGATACTGATTCGTTCAATCGATGAATATGTCTGCTGGGTTCGGTTGGTCTCCGCGGTTTCGAGCAAATACTCGTCGTAAAATGCAAGCACAGAGGACGGTGAATACGCCATCTTGCCCGTCTTCTTCATTTTTTTGAGCGTCGACTTGAAGGACGAGGACATAAATGGAACCAATACTGCCTCAAACACAATCAACAAAATCGCATACGGAAGAGCTCCAATCCATGCGCTCGCCGAAAATTTTCCACCGAGCAAAGAAAGAAGAATAAAAAGTCCAAAAATGACGGCAACTGCTATGCGCATACCACGAATGATTTTTCTTCCGTACGGCGAACGAAACATATGGAATTTATTATATTCTAAATAATCCTTTTCCGAAATTTGAACTTGAAATTGAAATAACATGTTAACTCCTCGCAAGCGCGTATGTTTGCTCAATCCACAACCTTCAGCGAACTGTCGAGCACAAAGGTTTTGCACGGATAAATGTACGAGATATCGGGATATCCTTGCCGGGACACGTAGAAGAATTCGTCGCCGACAAGCGATATATTTTCAAGCCCTTGGGTGCTGATATAATGCTCCTTGCTCCATGCGTAGTGCTTCGAAACGATGGGAACCCGCCAACTGCTCCCCGCGGAAAAATAGAAAAACATAACGCTCCTGGTAGCGTGGCGGTGCCTACCGAATGAATGTGGTTCGTAGATCTCCTGCATGGCCGTATGACTGAATGCTTTGATTGAAACGGAAACATCGCCGCGCATAATGACGCTTGCAAGCGCATCGCTTTTGGCTCGATGCGCCCGAAATTCTTTCGCGAAGCACAGACACGGATAGATCGCGCAGCAAAGGATCGCAATGCCAATCCATATTTTAGTGAAGATTGCGGCAAGAATAGCAAGGGCGATGATCGCAAGAATATAGGAATATCGCTCGGTCTGAAGGGTATATTGTTGACTTGCGATCAAACGGAGGTCTTGCGTAATCCCCGAAAGCGTTAAGGTCTCTTTTTGCATACTTTTCTCTCCTTGTGGAATTGTTCGTATTATAGCATATAAGACCTCTGCCGTCAAGTTTTTTCCATGCTTTTGATATTTTTTCACAAATCAAAAAAATTTTTTGAATTATTTTTCAAAAAGGTCTTGCATTTCCAAAGAAGATGTGATATAATACTATCCGTTGCGGAGGCATAGCTCAGCTGGTTAGAGTGCATGCTTGACATGCATGAGGTCACTGGTTCGATTCCAGTTGTCTCCACCAATCCCCGAGAAATTCTCGGGGATTTTTTGTTTTACAGTTGAAAACCGTCTGGCTTTATGATATAATGATATGAATGTAAAATTTTCCTCGGAGGACCTTTATGAAAAAAGGCTTAATATATTTAAAGGGATACTACAAGGAAGCCGTCCTTGCTCCCCTTTTTAAGATGCTGGAGGCCTTGTTTGAGCTGATGGTTCCGCTTGCCGTCAAGCAGATCATCGACGTCGGCATGGTAGGCGGCGACACGAAAACCGTCTTTTTGATGTGCGGGGTGATGATTTTGCTCGGCGTGGTCGGACTTGCCTCGGCACTGTGCGCACAATATTTTTCCGCCAAGGCCGCCGTCGGCTTTTGCGAGAAGATGAGAAGTGCCCTCTTTGCGCACATTCAGAGCTTCAGCTATGCGACGACCGATCGCGTGGGAACCTCGACGCTTATCACGCGTCTGACGGGTGATAGCAACGCCGTACAAACGGGAATCAACATGTTTTTGCGCCTCTTTATGCGCTCTCCCTTTATCGTGTTCGGTGCCATGATCATGGCGTTTACCATTGACGTAAAGCTTGCTTTGATCTTCGCGGTCGTCATTCCCGTGCTTGCCGTCGTCGTTTTTGGCATCATGCTGGCGAGCATGCCGCTTTACAAAAAAACGCAGGCAAAGCTAGATGCTGTTCTTGGCAAGGTTCGCTCCAATTACACGGGAACGCGTGTGGTACGTGCCTTCAACAAGGAAAGTGATGAGATCGCGGAATTTGATGAAAAGCATGCACAGCTGACAAAGATCCAACGCTTCGCGGGACGTGTGTCCGCATTGATGAATCCTTTGACCTACGTCATCATCAACGTGGCCGTGATCCTTTTGATCCATTTCGGGTCCATTCATGTTGATAGTGGTGCGATCTCGCAAGGTGAGCTCGTCGCCCTTTACAATTACATGTCGCAGATCCTCGTTGAACTGATTAAGCTCGCGTCGCTGATCGTCACGCTGAACAAGGCAGCGGCTAGCATGCGTCGCATTACCGACGTACTCGAAATGCAACCCGATGCCCCGAGAAGTGCTGAGACCGAAAGCACGGAAGACGGCACCGCCGTTCGTTTTGAGCACGTTTCCTTCCGCTACAACGAGACCGGCGATCCCGCCCTTACCGATATCAGCTTTTCGGCCTACCCCGGAGAAACTGTCGGCATCATTGGCGGTACGGGCTCGGGCAAATCGACCCTCGTGCATCTGATCCCCGGCTTTTATCTTCCGACTGAGGGCAACGTATGTATTCATGGGAAGAACACAGCCGCCTATGATAAGGCGACGCTAGTCTCCATGGTTGGTATCGTTCCCCAAAAGGCCTCGCTTGTTAAGGGCACGGTGCGCTCCAATCTTCTTTGGGGTAACAAGAACGCCACCGACGACGAAATATGGGAAGCGCTACGCGCGGCGCAGGCTGAAAGCTTCGTCAAGGAAAAGGCAGGCGGCTTGGACGAACCCGTAGCACAGGGAGGATCCAATTTCTCGGGCGGTCAAAAGCAACGCCTGACGATTGCTCGTGCGGTTTTGCGCCGTCCGCAGATCCTGATTCTCGATGACTCGGCATCGGCACTCGACTACGCTACCGAGGCCGCGCTTCGCCGTGCGCTTCGTTCGCTCGGACACGAGCCGACTACCTTTATCGTATCCCAACGGACCTCGTCCATTCTTCATGCCGATCGCATTCTCGTTCTCGACGACGGCGCGATGGTCGGGCTCGGCACACACGACGAGCTCCTCGCCACCTGCGAGGTCTACCGCGAAATCTATCATTCGCAATTCCCGAAGGGAGGTGCGTCCGAATGAAAAAGAAACCGTCTTCAGCCAATAACCTCAAGACCTTTTTGCGTGTCCTTCGATATTTAAAGATTTATCGCATTCACTTCGCCCTTTCCCTGCTCTTTACCGCCGCATCGGTTGCGCTGACGCTCTACGTTCCCATTCTGATCGGACAAGCCATCGACCTCGCCGTTGATGTCGGTAACGTAAACTTCGTGGGGATTGCCGAAATTTTGATCAAAATCGGCATTGCCATTGCCCTCACGGCATTTTTGCAGTGGATCGTTGGTGTGCTGAACAACCGTATGACCTACGGCATCGTGCGCAACATTCGTCACGAGGCCTTCGTTCGCATTCAGCAGTTCCCTCTTTCGTATATCGACGCCCACCGCTCGGGCGAGATCGTCAGCCGCGTCATCACTGACGTTGATCAGTTCTCGGACGGCCTTTTGATGGGCTTTACGCAGTTCTTTAACGGCATCATGACGATTCTCGGAACGATCGGCTTTATGCTGCTCATCAGCCCGCCGATCACGCTGATCGTAGTGTTGATCACGCCCCTCTCTCTGTTCGTTGCAGCCTTTATTGCCAAGAAAACCTACGCGATGTTCAAGCTCCGCTCTGAGCTTCAGGGCGAACAAACCGCGCTGATCGACGAAATGGTCGGCGGTCACAAGCTGGTGGTTGCTTTCGGGCAGGAGCGACAGGTCACCGAGGAATTCAACGCAATCAATACAAAGCTTTCCCGCGCTTCCCTGCGTGCGATCTTTTTCTCCTCGATCACCAATCCATCGACCCGTTTTGTCAACAGTATGGTTTACGCCTTCGTGGCACTGACGGGTGCACTCCTTTTTATCGGCGGAAACGCTACGCTCAGCGTCGGTACGCTTTCAAGCTTTTTGTCCTATGCCACACAGTATACCAAGCCCTTTAACGAGATCTCGGGTGTAGTGACCGAGCTCCAAAATGCGCTTGCCTGCGCGGCACGCGTTTTTGAGATCATCGAAGCCCCCATTCAATCCCCGGATCCCGAGCAAACCCAAACGGAGAAAACTCGCGGCGAAATCGAATTTCGCAACGTTTCTTTCTCGTATACCGAGGATCGTCCCCTCATTCGCAACTTCAATTTGAAGATTCAAGCCGGTCAGCACGTGGCTATCGTCGGCCCTACAGGTTGCGGAAAAACAACGCTGATCAACCTGCTGATGCGTTTCTATGACGTATCAGAGGGCGCCATTCTTCTTGACGGCACCGATATTCGTGACCTTCCGCGCGCCGAGCTGCGCCGCACCTACGGTATGGTACTTCAGGACACGTGGCTCTCTGCAGGCACGATCCGCGATAATATTGCCTTTGGAAAGCCCGAGGCAACCGACGAGGAAATCGTAACGGCCGCCAAAGCGGCACACGCCCACAGCTTTATCCGCCGCTTACCCAAGGGATATGACACCGTAATCGGCGAGGACGGCGGTGTGCTCTCGCAAGGACAGAAACAGCTGCTCTGCATCGCACGTGTCATGCTCTGCCTCCCCGACATGCTCATTCTCGACGAGGCAACCTCGTCGATCGATACCCGAACCGAGATCCGCATTCAAAAGGCCTTTTCGACCATGACCGAGGGTCGCACGAGCTTCATCGTCGCGCACCGCCTTTCCACCATCAAGGAGGCCGATATTATTTTGGTCATGAAGGACGGTAACATTCTTGAGCAAGGCACGCATGAGGAGCTGCTCGCGCAAAAGGGCTTTTATCTCGAGCTCTATCAAAGTCAGTTTGCACAGATCGACGATTAACCGAAAGGAAAGCGATTTTATGAATACCATGCAAAAGCCGATCAAAAATATTGTCATTCTCGGTGACAGCTACTCCACCTTTGACGGGCACATTCCCGACGGATACGCCACCTATTACTCAGCGACCGACGACCGTACCGACGTACACCGCGTAGAGGAAACGTGGTGGCATATGCTTTGTCGAGAGATGGATTGGAAGCTTGTTCAAAACAATAGCTGGTCGGGATCGACCGTCTCTTATACGGGACGCGGTGGCGATTGCTCGAAAACGAGCTCGTTTATCACACGTCTTGAAAAGCTTGCTGAGGAGCATATTTTCGAAAAAAACGAAGTCGACACCCTGCTCATTCTCGGCGCGACCAACGATCACCGCATCGACGTACCCCTTGGCCACATCCAATGGGAGACTATACACGAAGCGCTCTTTTCGGTCTGTCCTGCCATCTGCCGTCTAATCGGCAAGGCCAAGGAGTGCTTGCCGAATGGAAACGTCGTATTTATCATCAACGAGGAGCTCAAGCACGAAATCAAGCAGGCCATCATGCAAGCCTCTTTGCATTACGGCACAACGTTTATTGCGCTTCATGACATTACAACGAATAACCGCCACCCTACCGTTGCGGGTATGCGACAAATCAAGGATCAGATCAAAGACTTTCTGACATAAAGAAAAGCGCCTGCGAGCACCATGCTCGCAGGCTTTTTTATTCCTTTTTATACTTTTCCTTCCATGAAACGTAATCAAAATGATGACGGCACAGGCGGTTGTACTGCAGGCTACTGTTGCTGATACCGCAATATTCCTCCTCCCCAAGAAGGCATTGAAAAAACGGATATTCGGGGGAGGTTTCCGGCAAAAGATCACCAATGTCCCGATAAACGTATTGCGCATCGGTCACGGTAATCTGCATGGGAAAATGGCGTTCCACGGAGATCAGTCCAACGTATTCGATTGCCCCGCTCGGACAATCCTCGGTGGCCACGCCACCGCTGACCGTATCGTACGGCACGAGACGATGGCAGGTGCAATATTGGGTGGGCTCGGTGCCGATAACGAAAAAGCCCGTTTCCGCACGAGAACCGCGCGGATCGCGCCGACAGGCCTCGGTCATCAGCTGACCCGAATCGGCGCAAAATTCAAACTCGGCAATCTCGGGAGATGCAGGAAAGTCCAAAAATTCCTCACTGGTTCCCATAAGCCCGTATTTCTCATGCAACAACGTCATCACGTCATTCCACACCGTAATACACGGATTGCCGGGAATCGAGCTGAGCGATTTCGGATACTCATAGCCGTACCAAACGCCACCGATAAAATAAGGGGTATAGCCGATAAACCATCGGTCACAATTATTTTGCGTCGTTCCCGTTTTGCCCGCACAGGCCACCGATTCGTCAAGCGTGATCTCCTTAGCGGTTCCGTCCGTCACGACATTCCGCAAAAGCTCCGTCATCACAGCGGCATTTGCCTCACTCAATACCGCCTCACCATGATAGGCATTTTCCAAAACGACGCTTCCCGCCGCATCGGTCACTTGATCGTAGGTGCGCAAACGGTTATAGATGCCGCCGTTTGCAAAAATAGAATAGGCCGCCGTGGTCTCGGCAAGCGTGACCCCATAATTGAACTGACCGAGGCCAAGCGCAGCGTAGTCCTTGTCGGTCAGTACCGTACCGTCTGACAGCGTTTTCGACTCGACGAGACTCGTCATGTGCAATCGATCGTAGAGAAAATCGAAGGCCGTATCGCATCCGATCTGCTCCAGAACGCGTACAGTCACGGTATTGATCGAATGCTCCATGGCGTAATTGATGTTGGTCAGACCGCGATACACGCGATTGGCATTCTGCGGCCATGCCGTCGGCTGTACGATCTCGCCTTTTTGCGGATCAAGATTGTAGTTTCCGAAACGAATCGGCACATCGTCGTATACCGTCCCCCACGTAATCACGCCGTTTTCCAACGCAGGGGCATAAACCGACAGCGGCTTGATGACCGAGCCTGCCGGGCGCAGTGTCTGCGTAGCAAAGTTCTGAATGCGGTTCGCGTTTTTCTCTCCCACCGCCCCTGCCACGCCAAGCACATCACCCGTCGTGGGGTGAATCACGATCATCGAGCATTGTGGATTTTCTCCCCCGCTATCGGTGTAAAAATTCGAGGTCTGTGCGTAGTATGCGTCGAGAACTTCCTGCACGTCGGCATCCATTACCGTATAGATCTTCAGACCACCCGTGTAGACCACGAGACTTGCCATCGTACGGCTGTATCCCTTCTCCGACATCAGATCATCGATCACGTCCTCGATCACCATATCCACGTACCACGAATGAATGCGATTTTCCTGCATCTCGGCATCAACTTGAAGCACGATCGGCTCCGCCAAAGCCTCATCGCGCCGTGCTTCGTCAATATAACCCTGTTCGCACATCTCGCGAAGGATCAGATCCCTCCGCTCCTTGTTATGCTCGGGGTGGCGAATTGGGTCGTAATACGAGGGGCTATTCGTAATAGCCGCAATGCTTGCACACTCCGCCAACGTAAGCTCCGAAAGCTCCTTGGAATAGTAATACCGTGAAGCCGTTCGCACACCGTAACAGCCCTGCGACAAATTGATGATATTCATATACAATCCGAGGATTTCATCCTTATCCATCTTGGTCTCGAGATCAATGGCCCAGAAGATCTCCTGGATTTTTCGCTGAAAGGAATAGTCGTCCTTATCAGTCACATTTTTGATCAGCTGCTGTGTAATGGTCGAGCCGCCGTAGCTACCATTGAATTTCAAAAAATAGTTCAGTCCCGCCGATGCCGTCCGAAACCAATCCACTCCCTCATGCTCAAAAAATCGCTTGTCCTCAATACTGACAAAGGCGTGGATCAAATCGGTAGGAATGCTGTCGTAGGGAGCGTAGATACAACGGTAGCCACCGTAAAGCGCCGCATCGGGAATTTCTTTCGCTACGGATTCGCCGTTCTCATCGGTTTCATAGTAGTAAAGCTTGGCCGAATCCGCCCCCACCATCGTAAACAGCGACTCATCGACGTGTTTTTCTACCTTACGATCAATGTATATAGCCAGAATCAGCCCCAGGATCAACGCCACCACCGTCAAAAACAAAAGCAAGCCGAGCGAAAAGCGAAGAAACGAGCGAAAAAATCCACTCCGTTTTCCCTTCTTCCCTTTCTCTCTATTCGCTCTTTTTCTTTCTCGCTTCATGTATCCGCCTCCGTTTTCATTTGCTTTTATTATTGCTCACAAACTGAATATATAAACAAAACGCGCGCGATAATAATAAAAAATGTTGGAACTGCCCGTTTGGGCGAAGGAGGCATATGAAAAAGGAAAACCGCGGTATGACTGCGATCCTCGCGATCTATTCGTTCCTGATGCTTTGCATCATGGGAATCACCGTCTTTCTTCTCGCAAAGCGAACAGCCACGGTAACGGTTGACGAGCCCGAAACCGAGCCGACACAGGAGCAATACATTTACGTTTATGCCGAGCCGAACGACGAAACAACGGTAGCGGACGAGGAAAAGCCAATCTGGGTCGTCAGAGAGCACGAGAAAAAAGTCGGAATCTTTTCCCGAGACGGCGTACTTTTAGAGCTTCTCGAGGTCTACACAAATACCCTCCCGAAAGCCGATCAAAAGATACTTCGGGAGGGTATCACCGTAACGTCACGGTCCGATCTGTATGCATTGATTGAGGATTACTCCGAATAATTATTTGGGTACTACGTTACCTTCGCCGAGCAGCGTGCGAAGCTCAGCGAGCAAAAAGGGCGATGCGTCAATGCCCATTGAGGTCTGCACATATTGCGAGGCGGCCGTGTCATAAAAAATCACACGAACCGAACCCTCAAAGATCTCACAGAGATTGACCGCCTTACGGTATTGCTCGCACTGCAGGTCGGGAACGCGCAAATAGAGCTTGATGATCGGCACGCTCCGAGAGAGAGAGACACGCAAGGGGGCTGTCTGCGGCTTCTTGACCTCCGTGGCTTTCGGTGGAACGAAGCTTCCGTTATCTAACAGCGGACGGATCTCTGAGACAAGAAGCTTCGGAGGTTCATCCTCACGGACGGAAAGGTTGCCCTCCACGTAAAGTGCGGCATCCAATCGAAGATCGTGTGCGTACTGCGTATATTGACGAGGAAACACCAGGCATTCGATCTCGCCGTAACGATCCTCCAGGCGCAAAAATACCATTTTTTCATTTTTTCGTGTCGTCTTAACCGTAATACCCGCCACAATGCCCGCCACACGTGCGGGCTTTTTGTTGTCGCTCTCTGCTGATTCGGCAAGGGTTGCCATGCTTTCCGGCTTCAGATAGTCGACCATCTCGGAATAGCTGTCGATCAGATGTCCCGAGAAATACATACCCGAGCTCTCCTTTTCCAGAAGAAGCTTATCGCGCAGAGCGAAGTCAGGAAGTGCAGGATAGGTAAAGCGCGGTGCTACGTCTGCGGCGGCGAGCGTAGAAAACATATCGAGCTGTCCTGCCAGATTGTTGCGGTTCTTCTCCTGTACTACATCGATTAGATGCTCGTAGGAGGCAAGCAAGCGACTGCGGTATACACCAAGATTATCAAAGGCCCCCGCCTTGATCAAGGATTCGACCATACGCTTGTTGAGATCGTAGGGCGCCATGCGGCGAACGAAATCCTCAAAATCGGTAAACGGACCGTGAGCGCGCTCCGACAGAATGCTACCGACGAACTGCTCACCCACGTTCTTCAACGCAAGCAGGCCAAAAACAATATTGCCGTTATGTGCGTGAAAAATTTTTCGGCTTTCGTTGATATCGGGTGAAAGGACACGAATGCCGTATTTTGCGCATTCGGCGATATACTCGGCCAGCTTCGTCAGGTTGCCGAGCACTGATGTCATTAAGGATGCCATATATTCGCACGGATAATGGGCCTTGAGATAAGCTGTGCGGTAAGAGATGACCGCATAGGCGGCAGCATGCGCCTTGTTAAAGGCGTAATTGGCAAACGAGGCCATATCGCGAAAGAGCTTTTCCGCATCTGCTCGGTCAATGCCGTTCTTCTCTGCACCTTCAAGGAAGCTTTCGCGCTCGGCCGCCAGCACGTCGGCCTTTTTCTTCGACATGGCGCGGCGCACGATATCGGCGTGGCCGTAGGTATAGCCTGCCACCGTGCGGAAAATGCTCATGACCTGCTCCTGATACACCGTACAGCCATAGGTAGAGCGTAAAATCGGCTCGAGCATGGGAATGGCGTAATGCGTTTTTTCCGGGTGATGACGCGCCTCAATATATTGCGGAATAGAATCCATAGGGCCGGGGCGGTAAAGCGCGATGGCCGCGATGATATCCTCCAGAGATTCGGGAGCAAGCTCCGAGAGCATCTGCCGCATACCAGCCGACTCGAGCTGAAAAACGCCGAGCGTGTTCCCTGCCGTAATCATTTCGAAGGTCTTGGCATCATCGAACGGAATTTTCTGGAGATCAAAGTCCGGCTCGTGCTCACAAATGGCGTCGCAGGTATCCTGCACGATCGTCAGATAGCGAAGTGCCAAAAAGTCAAACTTTAAAAGGCCGAGCTTCGCGATGGTATCCATATCAAACTGCGTGACAATCGCGCTGTTACTGACGGCCAACGGCACATATTCGGTCAGGGGCTGATCGGTCACAACAAGACCTGCCGCATGCACGGTAATGTTGCGAGGCATTCCCTCGATCTGAAGCGCCGTATCCACCAGACGGCGTACACTTTCCGATGCCTCGTACTGACTCTTGAGATCAGGCAGCTTTAAGGCCGTCTTCAGCGTCATTCCAATCTCCTGCGGAATGGCACGAGCCACGGGATCAACCTCGGATACCGACATACCGAGGGCACGCCCAACATCGCGGACAGCTGCTCGAGCAGCAAGCGTACCGAAGGCAATGATCTGTGAGACGTGATCGCTTCCATAGCGATCATACATATAGCGAATCACCTCATCGCGACGGTTATAACAGAAATCAATATCTATATCGGGCATACTGACTCGCTCCGGATTAAGAAAACGCTCAAACAGAAGATCGAACGGAATGGGGTCAATATCGGTAATACCCGTCAAAAAGGCCACGAGACTGCCCGCGCCCGAGCCTCTTCCCGGTCCCACAGGAATGCCCTTGTTGCGTGCAAAGGCCACATAATCCTGCACGATCAAAAAATAATCGGCGTAGCCCATGCCGACGATCACGTCCAGCTCGTATTCAATGCGCTCGCGGTAAACGGCCTCCTTTTCGGGTGCTACGGTCAAGGTTCCGTCCTGCAGACGGCGCTCAAATCCCTGCTGCGTCAAAAGACGAACATCCTCAGCCGAGGGCAT
>CAYULZ010000024.1:12854-16268 GCA_964445865.1 uncultured Lachnospiraceae bacterium
AAGTGAAACTCAAAATGACAGCGGTCAGCGATCTTCTGCGTATTTTCAATCGCATTCTTATATTTACCGAACAGCATACGCATCTCGTCGGTGGTCTTATAATAAAACTCGTCGGTCTCAAAGCCGATCGGCCGACCGTCGGTAATGACCGTATTGGTCTGAATACACATCAGGATCGCCTGCGTTTGTGCCTGCTCACGGCGCAGATAGTGACAGTCATTCGTGGCCACGAGCGGTAAATCACAGTCCTCGGCCAGCCTTACGAGCTCCGGCAACAGCTGGATCTGATCGTTGAGCCCGTGATTCTGAAGCTCGATATAAAAGCGATCCTTTCCAAAAATCTCGGAAAGCGTTTCGGCATAGGCCTTAGCCTCCGCATACTCTCCGCGCGACAGCATCGACGGAATTGCTCCCGCCAAGCAAGCTGAGAGCGCGATAAGCCCCTCCGCATGATCGCGAAGCAGCTCCAAATCGATACGAGGGCGAGAGTAAAAGCCCTCCGTATAACCCTTGGAAACCAGATAGATCAGATTTTTATAGCCGATCTCGTTCTCGCAAAGGAGCACAAGATGATGAGCGCTTTTTCCCGTATTGGCGGCGGGGGTACGCTCGAAGCGCGAGCCCGTTGCCACATAGACCTCACAGCCGATGATCGGCTTGATCCCCTCGGCCATACAGGCCTGATAAAAGGCAACCGCGCCGTACATATTGCCGTGGTCGGTGAGGGCAACGGCCGTATGACCGCATTCCTTGACACGGATCGGAATGTCCGAGATCCGACATGCGCCGTCCAGCAGGCTGTATTCACTATGCAAATGAAGATGAACAAATCCCGACATTTCTTCCGTTCCTTTCGTTCATTTTTATGTTATTCGCGATCGTTTTCCGAGCGTTCTTCGTGAGGATTCTCCTCATTCGGACGCAAAAAGATGAACACGCCGACACCGATCATCAGAATGACCGCGACGATGCCGATCACCATCCAAAGTCTTTCATACCCCGATCCTACATCGTCATCGGAATGGCCAAGGTCACGGATACGAAGGCGCTCCGCCTCGATCATATCCGAAAGCTCCTCGGAACGCCATTCGGTGCTGTATCCCACGATATCGTAGATCCAGAGCGAATAATCGGAGCGGTCGCCATCCAACGGACGAACGCCGATCTTCCAATAATCAGACATATGCTCGGACGAATACGCCGACAAATCAAGGACCAGCGTATCGGTCTGTCCCGCTTTTAACGCAGTCGTTGCCACAACCCGGGTTCGGCCCGTGCCGGACGTGAGCGTGATCTCATACAGCTGCTCGGCATTCGACGTTCCCTGCGACTCGATCCCTACGCGAAAGGCGATATAAGGCGTATAAACCAGATTTTCGGGATACTCATAGAGACAAAACGCCTCTGCATAGCCATGCTCGGTTGCGGCCATTTCCATCTTCAAGGCCTTGCCGCCGAACGTATGGTAATTGAGACGAATGCTCTTGCAGGCATTGCCGAAGAACCACGTATTAAGGTTCACCGAGGTGGAAAAGTCGAAATATGAAAAGCTTCCCTTCACATCCTCCGGCAAGCTCAAAGACGGTACCGTGCGGTAGAGGGTGCGCAAGGTATACGAGCCGTCGTAAGGCGCACAATGCAAATCGCCCCAGGAGTCGACATCAAAATAGCTCAGCAGGGGCTTGGTCACCGAAAGGCTATCGGCCGTATCCACGTAGGTATAAAGATGTGAAAGCTCCGAAAAGCCGTATGTATCTCCGTTTTGCTCACGCTCCGCAAAGGATACCACAAAGGACGACATACCCTTTTCAGCAATGAGACGGAAATACGAATAGGCGTAAGCCGCGCTCAAGGCATTGCCCGACAAGCTTTCGGGTACTTGCCACACAAACATGAAGGCCATGGGGGCGCTTGAAAAGCGCTCGCGCAAGCCGTCCAGATAGCGCGCATACTGCTCGACATTACCCGCATGTAAGATGTCATCGTTTTGTATTTCCTGCAAGGGGGCATCATCGGTATCCCAACCATCGGGATACGTCAACGGCACCGTGTCACTTTCGATCATCGTCGTACAGGCAAAGCGATTGGAAAAGCCGCGCTCCAATACCGAAACAACGGCCTCCAGCAAGACAGAGGGAGTATCGCTGTCTGCCGTCGCTTCTGCACCGTAGCTGTTGGCTGAGGAAAACGGAAGCACGATATCCATGTCAGGGCGTAGACGGCGTGCCGCATTGGCAACCGCGATCACGTACAACGCATATTTTTCGGCATACGCCGTTAGAGGAAGCGCGTGTTCTCCCTGTACCACCATCGCGCGGTCGACGGCTCTTCCTACGATAATGCCGCACAGTTTGCCGCTTTGAAAGCTTTCATAGCGCTCACACAAAAACGAGGTAACCGATTCCACGGTCGTCAAAACCTCGGTATCATACGCATCGGGAATCGACCCCGTAGCGTCAAATAAATACTGCAAATAAACCTCTGCACCCGCCGCTGTGGCTGCGCGCACGTCTACGTCCAGAGCTTCTATGTAAGGCTTATCGAAATAAAGGTTTTCGCCGCCTGCCTGATATACGTAACCGCTTGACGTTTTACTGATCAGCTGATCGAAAGACACGGGAATAATCACACGCCCCGCCCCTGCACTCGACGCGGCAGACACCTGCGACGTAGCGATCCCCTTATACGCCGAACGGTCGTTGGGATCCACGGTAAAGGTGGGCGTCAGCTCCGCGAACTTCGGCTCCGATGCCAGAAGGTGCGTGCCATCGGGAGAGCGCAAAACCACGCAATAGCGGGAATATTTGGAAAGGATATCCTTGGCATCCAACGCAAATTCAAACTTGATGGCAATTTTCGAGCCTGCCACAGGTGCAATGTTCGGATCATTGACCACTTGCTCGGCATCTTGCCCCGGACGAACGGCGTATACCTCCACCGTATCCTCACTGTGCATGACGAACACGTCGTGGCGGATCATACCGCCCAGATGGATTTTGGAGGTTTCGACGTCAAAGCGACACGAAAAATCGACCGCCTCGGAGGAAAAGGTCAGATGCTCATCGGAAGCCGTATCGACGCCAGACACGATGAGAGCCCCCAAGCTCCAAGTGAGCGACAACACCGTCATCACAAGCACCAAGCAAAAGCAAATACCGCGTTTCACGTCGTTCCAGCCTCCTTTCCCTTTTGTTTTGGAGCAATTTTCTCCACATTTATTATCATTATACCACATTTCCCTCCCAAATGAAAGAGCTACGGGCAAAAAAACTGAGTTTTTTTAATTTTTTTACTTCAAAAAGCAAAAAAGGTATTGACTTTTTCTTCCCATCTGTGGTATAATACATCTCGTGGTTCTATGCCGGTGTGATGGAATTGGCAGACGTGCTGGACTCAAAATCCAGTGGTAGCGAT
>CAYULZ010000025.1:0-15816 GCA_964445865.1 uncultured Lachnospiraceae bacterium
TCCGAGAATCCACTCGATCCTTAAGGAGATCAACGAGCGCTTCTGTCAGGACGCATGGCGTTGCTTCCCGGGTAACTGGAACCGTATCTCCAAGATGAGTATCATCGGCTACGGCCAGGTGCGCATGGCAAACCTCTGCGTGATCGGAGGCCACTCGGTTAACGGTGTATCGAAGCTCCATTCGGATATTCTCACCAAGACGGTCTTCAAGGACTTCTACGCTATGTATCCCGAAAAGTTCTGCAACGTGACCAACGGTATCGCACACCGTCGTTGGCTCTGCTATTCGAATCCCTCGTTGGCGGGCTTGCTTGATGAGTGCATCGGTACGGGCTATCGCCACGATCCCGAGCAGCTTGCCGAATTTGCCAAATTTGCCGATGACTGCGACGTGCTCGAGCGTCTGCGCGGTATCAAGCACGACAATAAGGTAGCCTTCTCGAATCTCGTTTATCGCAAGACGGGTAAGCTGATCGATACGCATTCGCTGTATGACGTGCACATCAAGCGTCTGCACGAGTATAAGCGTCAGCTTCTTAACGTGCTCAATATCATCGGTCTCTATCTGGATATTAAGGAAAATCCCAATGCCGACTTCCAGCCGCAGGCCTTTATCTTCGCGGCCAAGGCCGCTCCCGGCTATTATCTGGCCAAGAAGATCATTAAGCTGATCTGCTGTCTCGGCAAGGAGATCGAAAACGATCCCGTGGCCAGCAAAAAGCTGTCGGTCACCTTCCTTGAAGACTATAAGGTCAGTATGGCCGAGGCTCTCATTCCCGCCGCCGAGATCAGTGAGCAGATTTCCTTGGCCGGTAAGGAGGCGAGCGGTACGGGTTGTATGAAGCTGATGATCAACGGTGCCATGACGATCGGTACGCTCGACGGTGCAAACGTCGAGATGATGAACGCGGCAGGCAAGGACAACATGTATATCTTTGGCCTGACGAGCTCTGAGGTTGACGACATCTGGCTGCGCGGCTATCATTGCGCTGAGTATTATGCGGGCAATGAAAGACTTCGCCGCATCATCGATGCTCTCAACGTTGGCTTTGCGGGTGAGTCCTTCTCGGAGATTGCCAACTACTTGATCAGCGGCCCCGGCGTTGCCGATCCCTATATGTGCCTTGCCGACTTTGATTCCTATCATATGACCCGCGAGCGTGCCGTTCGCGATTATGCCGATAAGGAAAAGTGGAATCGCATGTCGCTGATGAACATTTCGGCCGCAGGTTATTTTGCGGCAGACCGCTCGATCCACGAGTACGCGAAGAACATCTGGGGATTGCAGTCCTTGGCTGACAGAAAGAAGAAATAACGAAAATAGGGAACGTGAATGTTAACGAAAATTTCCGTTTGTGACCATGAATTGCCGACGATCCGCAAGACCGTTTGCGGCGCGAATGCCTCCAATCGCGGGGCATTCGCCGTCGGCGATCCTATTGAATTTACCGTCGATGTGCCAAGGCGACTTGGCACGTCGGCGGTCGTTCTGCGTCTTTGCGAGGATGGCGGCAACGACCGTGATCTGCCGCTTCGCTTCGTACGCACCGAGGGGGGCGTTGATACCTATGCGCTGACCTTGGATACCGGGGCTCTTTGCGGCGCGCGAGGAGAAGGGCTTTTCTTTTACGAGCTTCTTTTTTTGCGTGGCTTCGATACCCTCTTTACTCATACCGAAAATAACGTGACCTATACCCTCGAGCCGCGCTCGGACGGACGCTTCCTTTTGTTGCTTCATAAAAAGGATTTCGATACGCCCGCATGGTTTCGGGGTAACACGATGTATCATATTTTTGTCGATCGCTTTTGCCGCGGCGAGGGTACGGTTGGAAGCCGTAAGGACGCCGTGCTTAATGAGGATTGGGACAACGGCGTGCCGCAGTATCCCGAAAAGAACGGTGACGCCTTTTCCAATAACGTCTTTTTCGGCGGAAACCTGTGGGGGATTGCCGAAAAGCTTGACTATCTGAAAACACTCGGCGTTGGCGTGATCTACTTAAGTCCGATCTTCCGCGCTTATTCCAACCATAAATACGACACGGGCGATTATCTCGTCATAGACGAAATGTTCGGCGGTGAGGCGGCCTTTGATGCCTTGATCGAAAAGGCGGCCGCACGCGGTATCCGTATTATTCTGGATGGCGTCTTTAACCATACGGGGGACGACAGCCGTTATTTTGACCGCTACGGTAAATATGGCGGCACGGGTGCATACAGTAACCCCGAGTCAGCCTATCGCGATTGGTTCCGCTTCCGCCGCTATCCTGAGGAGTACGAAACATGGTGGGGAATCCAGATTTTGCCGAAGCTCAATCACGAGAGCGAGCAATGCCGCGATTTCTTCGTCGGTCGTGGCGGTGTGATCGAAAAATACGTGCGCCGCGGCATCGGCGGCTGGCGGCTTGACGTGGCGGACGAGCTTCCGAATGAATTTCTGGACGCATTGCGCAAGACGGCCAAGGGGGCGTCGAACGGCGATGCCGTCATCATTGGCGAGGTTTGGGAAAACGCAGCCGAGAAGATCTCGTACGGAAAGCGTCGTCGCTATTTGCGTGGCGATCAGCTCGATAGCGTGATGAATTATCCCTTCCGCAATGGCGTGCTTGCCTTTTTGCTTGATGGAGATGGGAGATTTTTGGGCGATGTTTTGCAATCGGTTTACGCAACCTATCCGAAATGTGTGTGCGATGCGCTGATGAATTTGCTCGGCACGCACGATACCGAGCGCATTTTGACGGTGCTCGGAGAAGGGCACGAGGGAAGCGAGGAGGAAAATGACGTTCTCGCGACCAAGCGCCTCGCTGCGGACGAGCGCGCCCGCGGCGTGCGCCTTTTGAAGCTCGCGGCCGTTCTGCAATATACCGTTTATGGCGTACCGTCAGTCTATTACGGCGACGAGGTTGGTATGGAGGGTCATCACGATCCCTTCTGCCGTCGCCCCTATCCGTGGGGACGTGAGGACGGCGATGTGCTCACCCTCTATCGTAAGCTCGGTGCGATCCGAAAGACACAATCGGTGCTGGCAGACGGTGCGTTTGCGCTGACGCTTGCTACCGATTCGCAGATCGCGTATATGCGCGGCGAGGGGGCGGACCGCCTGACGGTCGTCGTCAATGCGTCCGAAACGCCGTTTGCCTACGCCGTGGACGGCGCACACACCGATCTTTTGACCGATACGGCCTATACGGGGGTGCTTCCCGCATACGGTGCTGTGATCCTGAAACGAACGGAGGGGTGATATGGGGCTGCTCAATCGCTTAAAAAGAAAGCCGAAAAAACCCGATAGTAAGCAATACCGTTGGGAAATGGCCAGAACGGTTTGCGGTCAGCACATCAAATATGTGACCGAAAAGAAAAACGACGTCGAGGAGGTCATCGGCCGCAACGGCGGTCTCAATATCCGTGACGAGGATTTTATCGTTTACGCATCGGCCGATGTGGTCTTTCGCTGTCGGGTCGATGAACTGCAGATATGGGAGCTGTTGTCTCACGACGGCGTGGTGCTGACAGGTCCCGACCGTGAGCACGGCGGAGAGGTACGCACCGTGATCGCTCATTACGTATACTATCGCAAATAAACAACGCGTCGCATAAAAAGAGGAAAAAAGATGCTTAACAAACGCAAAGCCGCTTCGAAAAATAATATGCTGGGGGATACCTTGCATACGGAGTGCTACGATTCACAACTGAAAAACACGAGCCTGCGGATCGCGCTCGTTCTTTTGCTTCATCGGGCGATGCTGGGTGGCGTGGTCGGCGTGATTACGGTAGCGCAATCTATTTTTGATTCGCTTTTGTGTGTGGAAGCCGCGCACATTCTTGGCGAGACGGTATATGGCGTCGGCTATTTTCTGGCCTTTGCCGTTCCCGCATGGATCTTTTGCGCCGTTTCACGTAAGCAAGAGAGCTTTCGCAAGGGCTTTTACCGTGGAAAGCTTCCCGCGACGATGCCTCTTATCGCCTTTGCGGTGATCGCACTCAACTTTGCGGCTGCCTATGTCAATAGCTACGTGCTGACGATGGTTTTTCCCGGACTTGAGTCACTTTTGGCGGTCATGCAGGAGGAGCCGATGGCTTGGTACGAGATTATGATGACCTTCTTTACGATTGCCGTCGTCCCTGCGATTTGTGAAGAGCTTCTGTTTCGTGGCGTGATCCTTTCCAATCTGTTGCCCTATGGACGAACGGTGGCCATTATGGGAAGCGGCCTTTTGTTCGGTATCATGCACGAAAATCCGTTGCAGATCTTCTATACCTCGCTGATGGGCATTACGTTGGGCTACGTGTACGTTAAAACGCGCTCCTTCTGGGTATGCGTGCTGCTACATTTCCTCAACAATTCGGTGTCAGTCGTTCAATCGGCACTGGTCGGACGCTCGGACGTGGCTGACGGCGTTTCCGTCGCCCTTGAGCTGACCATCATCGTTGTAGGCGCGCTTTCGGTGGCGATCCTTCTTTATCGCCACGCAAAGCGTCCGCGCCCCGAGGATACGGGAAGCTTCGGTGTGCTCTATGAGCCCCATGCCGATTTTGCCGAATATCCCGTCACACCGGGTAAACGGATCGCGCTCTTTTTCTCACCTGCTATGATCGTATACGTGGCACTTTCAATCATGACGATGGTGATTTTGCTCTTTACATACGGACTTTCCTTCTTTTTGGTCTGATGAACATACGTAAAACAAAGGAGACGGTATGCAGGAGCAGGATGTAATATATATGAAGCAAGCACTTGCGCTTGCCAAGGAGGCCGCGATATACGGAGAGGTTCCCGTCGGGGCGCTGGTCGTTCGCGACGGTGAGATCATCGGAAGAGGATACAACCGACGCGAAATGTGGGGATCGGCAATCGCACACGCCGAGATTCTTGCTATTGAAGAAGCATGTCGCGCGGTCGGGTCGTGGAGACTTCACGGCTGTACGCTCTATGTGACGCTCGAGCCCTGCCCGATGTGTACGGGTGCGATCGTCAATGCGCGCTTGGATCGTGTGGTCTTTGGGCTGAAGGATCCCGCCGCGGGCTGCTGCGGTAGTGTGTTGAATATCAACCGCTACCCCTTTTCTCATGCCTTTGTGATCGAATCGGGTGTGTGCGAGGAGGCTTGTGCCGAGATTCTTTCAAAATTCTTTCGTGAAAGACGAAAAGAGAATCAAAACCCATGAAACATAAGCGTTTTTTGCAGGATTATACATATGGCTTGCGCCGCGCGTTGCCGATCCTTTTCGGCTTTTTACCCGTCTCGATTACCTTCGCCGTGATGGCATCGCAAGCGGGGCTGACGGCGGCTGAAACGATTGGCATGTCGGCTGCGGTATTTGCGGGCGCGAGCCAGATCATGGCGGTTGGCATGGTGGGCGCGGGCGCTGATATTTTTACCATTACACTCGCTACCTTCGTGCTGAATCTGCGCCATATCATCATGAGCACGTGTGTGTTCAGTAAGCTGACGAATACAAAAAAACGGTGGTATCTGCCCGTGGGATTCGGTATCACCGACGAGACCTTCGCCTTTTTCTCGCTTGAAAAGAGTGAGCGTTCGGGCGTGGCGTATATGCTCGGTCTTATCACCGTGGCCTATTCGTCGTGGGTCGGTGGAACGGCGCTCGGCACGTTCGTGAGCGGCCTGTTGCCGCAAACGGTGTCGGACAGCCTCGGCATTGCACTCTACGCACTCTTTATTGCTCTGGTTGCCCCCGACGTAAAAAAGAGTCTGCGGCTGTTTTTTGTCGTCGGCATTACGGCTCTCTTGAATATCCTTCTGTGTTTATGGCTACCCCAAAGCTGGGCGATCATCGCCGCGACTCTTATTGGTGCGATCGTCGGTGTTTTTCTTGTTGACGATAAAGATGTCGGTATCGTACCCGAGGAGACAATGGGAGGTGCGGAGGCATGAATATCTGGCTTTTGATCGCATGCATGGCGGCCGTAACCTTCTTGCCGCGTCTGTTACCGGGATACTTTATTGGCAAGCTGCATTACGGTAAGCGGATCGAGAAATTTTTGCGGTTGATTCCGTATACTGCGATGACAGCGCTGGTGATTCCCGGTGTCTTTTCCGTAGACGCGACATACTGGTGGATCGGTGCGATCGGCGGCCTTGTCGCCGTCGGACTTTCCTGTATCAAAAAAATGCCCCTTGCCGTGACTGTGATTACCTCGGTGGCAAGCGTGATGCTGATGTATCGTTTTATTTAAGGAGGATATGATGGCTTTTTTACAGATGAATTATCACTCGGACGCCTTGAAAATGGGCGTCTCGGTCAACGTGATTCTACCCGAAAAGGCAAAAACGATGATCGGCATGGCCGCCAATGGCGGCGGAACCTATCGCACGCTGTACCTGCTTCACGGCTTGTCCGACGACCAGACCATTTGGATGCGGAGAACGTCCATCGAACGTTATGCTGCCGAGTATAACGTCGCGGTGGTCATGCCCTGTGTGGCGAGAAGCTGGTATACCGATACGGCATACGGTGCCAATTATTTGACTTTTGTATCGGAGGAGCTTCCGTGCGTCTGCCAAGGATTTTTTCGCGGTATGTCTGACAAACGGGAGGATAATTTTGTGGCAGGCCTTTCGATGGGGGGTTACGGCGCGATCAAGATCGCGCTGACGCATCCGGAGTCCTTTGGCGGCTGTGCCTCGCTTTCGGGGGCTTTGGATATTGCCAACTATTCTCAAAAACTTCCGATTGATGAATGGAGAGGAATTTTCGGATTTGATTTTTGCGACGGTTCGGCGTTGACAGGCAGTAAGCATGATATCTTTGCGCTTGCCAAACCGCTCGCCGAAGCAGGGAAGGACTTTCCAAAACTCTATATGTGGTGCGGTGAGCAGGATAGCCTGATTATACACAACGACCGCTTCCATGCGCTTATGAACGATCTTGGCGTCGAGCACGTCTACGAGACGAGCGAGGGCGACCACTCGTGGCGTTGGTGGGATCTGCACATTCAGGACGCGATGAAGTATCTTTTTGGGTAATAAGAAAAGGACAGAGAATTTTCTCTGTCCTTTTATCTTTTATCTTCCCATTAAATCATAATATTCTTGTGTGCGGCGTTCGACCGAGGTGTTTTCCTTGACGCTTTTGATGATTTCTGCAAGATTTCTTGCCGCATGCTCGTGATAGCGCTTGCCGCGCTCAGCGGTTGCCTTTTGCGGATTGCCGACGTAGTACATCGGCGTTTTGGCATACCAATCCACGCCGGTCATGATGCGCTTGTGCAAGCCCTCGGGAGCATCGGGACGCTTGGCAACCTCGTCGGGAACGCCCGAAAGGTCAACGTCCTCGCCCGTGATGTGTAACATCAGCGAGGTCTCCCATTCACAGCCATGCCCCCACGGACGACCCTCGCAATCCTGCTTCATCATCTCTCTGTCCTCGTCGGTATAGAGCATGGTCAACGAGGTGCAAAGGAAAAGCACGTAGGGCTTGCGTCGGTGCATGGATGCGAGCACCAGCTGATTCAAAAAATCCATATTTCCGCCGTGACCCGAGTAAAGAATGATCTTCTTGAAGCCGTTGCGCGCGATCTCGTCGAAAATATCGAAATACAAACGGTTGAGGGTCTCAAGCTCGAGATTGACAGCCCCCTTCATGGCCGTCGATTCGTAGACCGACCCGAGAAACATAGCAGGAAACACCATGCAGGGCTCGATCTCGGCAGCGGCCTCGGCGTTTGCCTTGGCGGCAAAATAATCGGTTCCGAGGGGCAGATGATAGCCGTGCGGCTCCAAAGCACCGATCGGCACGATGCACGTGTAGGCGCAGGTCTCGAGAGCCTTTTCGAATTCATTGGGGCGGATGTGTTCCCATTTCATAGTAAAATCTCCTTTGTGTTTTTTATGATTCTATGATTTGATTGCGATAATAACGGAAGGCGGTCGGCAGGGCATAGGTGCTTGTCAACTCCTCGGGGGATACCCAGACGAAGGCCTCGGACGGATAGGCGCACGTGACGCGGTATCCGATCATATTCCAATTCAAATGTGTGAAAATATGCGTAGATTTTCCGCACGGCATACATTTCTGCGGCTCGGTCTGCCACGCATGGCAGCAGTTTATGGCATCGTCCGGCGACAAGTGGCCATTGACATTCGGAAGCTCCCACATATCGGCGAGCAAGCCTTCGGACGGGCGCTTGCGAAGTGCGATTTTACCGTCGCAGAAAAGAAGAAACACGGTATAGGCAAGATCCTTGCGTGCTTTTTTCGTACTTTTGCGCGGTAGCTCGTCGATTCTGTCTGTATGATAGGCAGTACACAGCGTACGAACCGGGCAGGACTCACACTTTGGGCGGCCGTTCGGGATACAGACCGTCTCGCCAAGCTCCATTAAGGACTCAGTCAGCACGGTTGCTTCGTTGCCCGTTGGATAGATCGCGCGAAGCGCGTCCGCCACACGGCGCTTGGTCGAAAGAAGCAGAATATCGTCGTCGCAGCCGCAAAGCCGCGCCATGACGCGCAGAACGTTGCCGTCGACGGCAGGCTCCGGCTCGCCGAAGGCAATGGATGCAATCGCACCGGCAGTGTAATCGCCAATGCCGGGGAGCGTGCGAAGCTCGGCGGCCGTCGTTGGTAGAGCACCGCCAAAGTGCTCCTCGATCATGATCGCCGCTTTTTTGAGATTGCGCGCACGACTGTAATAGCCAAGTCCCTCCCAAAGCTTCATCAACAGATCGTCGGGACAAGTGGCCAGCGCGTGAATATCGGGAAGCATAGCCATAAAGCGATGATAATAGGGAATAACGGCCTCGATGCGGGTCTGCTGAAGCATGATCTCAGAGAGCCATACCGCATAGGGGTCGCCCGATTCACGCCAAGGGAGCGCCTTTCGATGCTCGGCGAACCAATTGCCAAGCGGGACGATCATGGCGGATAGCGGCGCGTCGTATAGGGTAAGGGTAGACATTAAAAAACTCCTTGAAGGGATGGCGTGTGAGGACACAGCCAAATTTGTCGAACTATCATCATTGTAGCATGTTTTTTGGCAAAAGTCAACGCCGATCTGCCGATTTTTTGTCACCGATTTTTGTTGAATTATTAACAAACTGTTAATAATAAAAAAGATTTTCAAAAAGGGTTGACAATCGTGGAAACGGTGGTTATAATTCCCATAAGAAGTCAAAAAAGACACAGAAAATTCATATTTTGACGTCTTTTTTGAACCGCCCATATTTTTCTCTAAGGCAAAGGAAAGGAACGAAAGCATGAGACGAAACAAGAGGTTCGAAGCGAACGCTTCCAAACCCGGCGAGCATGCAGACTATGTTCGTCAGCGCATGAAGAAACGAAGTGCCCAGCCCGAAGAGCACGAGCATCTGCTCGTCAATCGCACGATTCCGGAGGAGCTAAAGCTTCTTCTCGACAGCCACCTTACACAGGACGAAAATTTCCTGTTCGGTATCGTCGGTGACCTCGACTTGAACGGTCATTACGGTGACACGCTTTTGGCGGTGACCGAGCATCGCTTCTTGGTCATCAACGACGGTAAGGTCGATGCCTATGCCTATGATGATGTGGATTCCATTAAGGTCAAGCGCATGTACGGCAATGCTGCGATCATAATGAAGCACAAGGACGGTACTAGGTGCAGAGTCTTCCGATTCACGTATGCCATATCGAACCTTTGCGATATTACGGTGCAATTTATTGCTTCTATTGCTGCAGGCGGTAACCTGACAGAGGAGATGGATGTCGTCAAAGCAACCTTTGACAATCTCAACCTTGTTTGCTCGCGTTGCGGACGCCCCTTGCTCCGTGCGGGTGCCCCCTGTATCAATTGCCAGTCCAAGAGTAAAATTGCTTCAAAATTGGTTAAATACGTCAAGCCCGAGCTTGGCGTGCTCATCGTCTGTATTCTGATCTCCGCGATGACCACAGCCATCGCGCTGTTGCCTCCCTTTATGACGCAGAAGATCGTCGACGAGGTTATCCCCATGCGCGATTCCAGCGTAGCCAAGGGCTTGCAAGCACTGACCGTTGTGGTGATTATCCTGCTTTGCTCGTATTTGCTCAACCACGTGCTTGCCGCACTCCGTGCGTTTTTGTTGCGTCGTTCGGGAGACCGCATTGTAATGAATCTGCGTAACGATGTGTACGACAAGGCACAGCGCCTTCCCATGAGCTTTTATGATAAGACCTCTACGGGCGCGGTGATTAACCGCATCAGCGGGGATACCGCTACCATTCAGTCCTTCATTTTGAAGATCACGCAGGAATGTATCGTTCAGCTGATCCTGCTTGTCGGTATCGTTGTGATCATGCTGGTGCTCAACTGGAAGCTGACACTTTTGTCTTTGATCCCCGTTCCGATCGTGGCCGTTTGCGCCAAGATCTTTTCGCGCAAGGTGCGTCCGTATTACATAAAAATATGGAAGCGTTGGTCGGCGGTGACCTCGATCATGACCGATACCATTCCTTGTGTCCGTGTCGTCAAGGCCTTTGCAGGCGAGAAGCGAGCAGTCAAGAAGTTCGAACGCTATAACAAAGAATGGTACAACGTTGATGTGGCTTCTGCTCGCATCACGCAGACCGTTCCGCATATCATCGGCTTTGCCGTGACCTGCGGCACGCTTTTGATCTGGGCGATCGGCGGTCGTTGGGCCATGCTCGGCACGGTTTCAACCGGTATGCTCGTGTCCTTTATCTCCTATGCGACGATGTTTTACGGCCCCGTCAACTTCTTTGCCAACCTGCAGGATTCCTACCAGGCGGCACTCGTTGCGATCGAGCGCATTCTTGATATCCTTGACAGTGAGCCCGAAATGAGCGCAGAGGACGGCTTGAAGCCGGAACGCCTCAAGGGTAAGCTCGAATTCCGCAACGTCAATTTTTCCTTTGATAAAACGAAAAAGACGCTGTCGGATATCAATCTCGTGATCGAGCCGGGCGATATTGTCGGTATCGTTGGTACGACGGGCTCTGGTAAATCCACGCTGATCAATCTTTTGATGCGCTTTTACGATCACTACGAGGGCGACATTCTCGTCGACGGCGTGAACATCAAGGACGTTGATCTTAATTGCTTCCGAAATTGCATCGGCTACGTACAGCAAGAGCCGATGATGTTCTCCGATACGATCTTCAATAATATTGCTTACGGCATGCCGGACGCTACCGTGGAGCAGGTTATTTATGCCGCCGAGGTTGCGAATGCCCATGAGTTTATCGTGCGTCAGCCCGATGCTTACGATTCGATGCTCGGAGAGCGCGGTGTCGGTCTTTCGGGCGGTGAGAAGCAAAGAATTTCGATTGCACGCGCCGTTCTGAAAAACCCCTCAATTCTGGTATTCGACGAGGCAACGGCGGCCGTTGACTCCGAAACCGAGCACCTGATTCAGGAGGCGATCGAGCGCTTGATTTCGGGACGCACTACGCTGATGATTGCGCACCGTCTTTCGACGCTTCGCAAGGCCAATAAGATCGTCGTGCTGGAGCAGGGTAAGATCATTGAGTTTGGCTCGCACGACGAGCTGATGGCTCTCAAGGGCAAGTATTACCGACTGATTGAAATTCAGGAAATGGGTAAGCATCAGGATGGCCTGACCGTCCCGAGCGGAAAGGAGGAGTAAGGTATGGCATTCTTTATTGACGGCCCCGAGGCAAAAATCGAACGAACGGGCGATACTCTTGTCACGTTGTATATTTATAAGGGCGATACCTATACGGATCTGGAGCCGCGATATCTGTTTCCTCTTTCGGGAAATCAGCGTTACGTTACGCTTTTGGATTCCAACCTCAAGGAAAAGGCAATTCTTCGCAACTTGGATCTTCTCGATCCCGATTCTCGTGCAGCGATTGAGGACTGTCTGAAGGAATATTATGTCATTCCTAAGATTACGAGTGTGATCGAGGTGAGCGACAAATTCGGCGTACATTCCTGGACCTGCCGAACCGATCACGGCATTCGAAAATTCCGCATCAAGGATCGTCACGCGTCGATCAAGCTTTTGTACGATGGGCGTGTACTCGTCCGCGACTGTAACGACAACCGCTATGAAATCGAAAATCTCTATAAGCTGGATAAACGATCCCAGCGACTGCTTTATACCGAGGTATAACCCGAAATTACATTGTTTTGAAAGGAAAAGCAATTATGAAGTTGATTTTTGCGATTATCAATAACGACGACACCATTGCCGCATCGTCGGCTTTGAACAGAGAAGGTCTGTTCGTAACCAGACTTTCGACAACGGGAGGCTTTCTGATGGTCGGCAACACGACGCTGATGATCGGTGTTGAGGATCATGACGTGGAGCGCGTTAAGGGGATCTTAAAAGAAACCTGTGCTACGAGAAAGCACGTGGCGACCTCGGCTCGCGAGAGCTTTGGCAGAGGTCTTAGTCACGTGGGACTTCCCGAGGAGGTCACGGTGGGCGGTGCAACCATATTTGTCACCGACGTATGCGAAATGGAAAAGATCTGACAAAAAGCAGAGGGGCTATCCAAGATAGCCCCTCTGCTTTTTGTAATCGTTTTTATTTTTTTACCTTTGCCGTTACGGCGGGGAGAAATTCTTTTTTTGCAACCTCGCACAGCTCTACGCCAAGCATCAGCATGACGATCAGCGAGTGACCGAGAAAATATTTGGCCAGAATTGTTGGCGTGAAAACGAGGAACAGGAAAAGAACAGTATACAGGATCTGCTTGCGACGCGAATGTGTGTCGTAGGTATTGATAAATTCAAAAAGAGGAATCAGCGTGAAGATCAATACGTAGAAATACGATACCGAGGGGATCAGCACGACGATTGCGGCCGCAATGACCGAGCGGGAGAAGTTGGATTTTGTAAAGACCGCCAGAACGGTGGCAATCAAAAAGACAACGATCAGCAACGCCAGATTGACATAGCGGAACACAGAGCCAAGTACCTGCCGTGGCAGGAGCAGATGACATAGCTTGAAGAGCGAGGAGGTCAGGGACAGATTGACTCCCGAGAGCAGGCGCTCTCCTTCGTTCATGAAGTTGCCGAGTTGCTCAAGGAAGGGAAACAGATTGTGGAGGCCGTCCCGATAAAGGAAGAATGAGAGCAGTGAGCCGATGGCAAAGTAAAGTGCCACACGGAAAGAGGCAAACCACTTTTTTCTATGCAACAGAAAAACACCGAAAAACAACGGATAGATCTTAATGATGCCCGCAAGCGCAAGGAAGATATAGGCAATCTCTCGTAGCCACGGACTGTCGTGATCGTGCCAGAGCAGGAAGATCAAAAGGAAAATCAGCGCAAAATAAATGACGTTTCCTCGCATGATGGCGTAAACGAAGGGCGTGGACATAATGATGATGGTGGCCAGCTTGAACGAGGAGAAAAGATCCATGCGATACTTTTTCAGTACGGCAAAGACGATCAGCGACGTGCAGATCAGGAAGAAAAGTACGTAAGCAATCCAAAACTGTGGGCGGCAAACCACCTTGGAGGTCAGCTCATCAATGGTCAGCGGAAGTCCCTCGTAGGGGAGTAAGATATCCTTGCAGATCCACGCAAAGGGATACAGCAACGCAATAGCGAGTGGCGGATAGGATGCGCTGCTTTCGAGATACGGGCTTTCCGATAGCGACGTCGTCATGATCGCTACGAAGTCGGAAAAAATGCCGAGCAGCCAATCAAACGCATGGCTGCCGTTGGCCTGAGCGGCAAATGCACAGATATAATAAAGCGTAATGCCGAGCAGGGCAAGAAAGGTGCCAACGACCGTTGTGGCAAAAAAGATATTTAAAATGCGATGTTGCGAGGGGGACAGCATCATGCGGTCGGTATGACGGCTGTCGGAATCTCTATGGAAGTGTGATCTTTCGATGGTCATAGATGCGGTCCTTTCTACAAATATATACAATACAAAATTATTATAACATGTTTTTCCAAAAAAGTCAATGCCTTATCGGGGATTGGGAGAAATAAATGATTTGACAAAATCCCCAAAAAAGATGATGCTTTTTTGTGATATTTTCTTGATTTTTGGTGAGAGTTATGGTACAATAGGCATATCAAACGTCAAAACTTCGGAGGAGATATGCCGCGTTTTTTTGTCAGACAAGATCAAATTTCGGATCGTACCGTCACGATCCTGGGGGAAGATGCCCATCATATCGGCCGATCGTTGCGCATGGCGGTGGGGGATTCGCTTGTTGTCTGTGATATGCAGGGAAATGAATACGATTGTCGCGTGGTCTCCTTTGATGAGGATCGTGCCGTCGTTGCGGATATCGTATCGTGTCGGCATTCGGAAAACGAACCGCCTTGCGTGATCCGTCTTTTTCAGGCCTTACCCAAGGGGGATAAGCTCGATACCGTCATTCAAAAGGCGGTGGAGTGCGGCGTGTCCGAGATCATTCCCTTTGAGAGTGAGCGTTGTATCGTAAAAATGCGTGCCGACGGCGAGGAGCGCAAGAACGAGCGCCGTGCAAGGATCGCTTCCGAGGCGGCCAAGCAGTGCGGACGAAGCATGCTTCCACCCGTGCACCGAACGGTGAGCTATGCCGAGATGCTCCGCATGGCAGGCGAGAGTGAGCTTTGTCTTTTTTGCTACGAGGGGGAGGGAACGATTCCTCTGGGAAAGATCCTAAAGTGCTTTTCAACACATATGCCTGCAAGCATTGCGATCGTCATTGGCAGTGAGGGTGGCTTTTCGATCGCTGAGGCCTCGGCGGCAAGAGATGCGGGGATGCAGATGACAGGCCTTGGCAAACGAATTCTGCGCACCGAAACGGCATCTTCCTTTGTTCTGGCATGCCTCGTGTGTGCCACCGAGCTTCAGGGTTGACCGATGGGCTTTAGCCATTTTGACGAATCTCTTGCTCGAGACGGCAGAGAATGCAAATGGTAAATTGGATAATATTGGGATTTTACCTTCTTTCTTCATGAAATATTCACAAAAAAAATTGAATTTTTTATAAAAAATATTAAAAATCCTATTGAAAAATAACAAAAAATAGTATACAATATAGGATAGTATACACAAATCAATACCAAAACATTGTGGAGAGGTTTTCAGTATGTCAAACAGATTGTTTCAGGGCGTTATTTATCAAATGAAGGATGCGTTCGATCGCATCATCGGTGTCATTGATGAAAACGGCGCGATCATTTCTTGCTCCGACCTCGGAAGAATGGGCGATATCTGTCAGGGCGTGCGCGAGGAGCTTTCGTATTCGTCTGATTACATGGTGATCAACGGATATACGTATCGCTACCTTGGCGTGGGACAGAAAAGTGAATATATCGTTTTCGTCGAGGGCGAGGATAAGATGGCGGAGAAGATGTCCAAGCTTCTCTCGGTCTCTCTGGGCAACATTAAGAGCTTGTACGACGAAAAGTACGACAAGGGATCCTTTATCAAGAATATTATTCTCGACAACATACTGCCGAGTGATATTTACATCAAATCCAAGGAGCTCCATTTCAACACCGAGGAGTCGCGTATCGTATTCCTTATCAAATTTTTCGGAAAAACCGATATGATGCCCTTTGAAATGCTCCAGAATATGTTCCCGGACAAGTCCCGCGATTACGTTATCAGCGTTGGCGAGCACGATATCGTTCTCGTTAAGGAGCTGAAAACGGGCACCGAGATGCGCGAGATTGAAAAGATGGCGGTCAATATCGCCGATACCCTTTCCACTGAATTTTATACCAAGGTTTCGATCGGTATTTCCACCATCGTGGATAACATCAAGGATCTTGCCAAGGCTTATCAGGAGGCGCAGGTCGCACTTGAGGTCGGCAAGGTGTTTGAAACCGAGAAGAATATCGTCAGCTACGAGAACCTCGGCATTGGCCGACTCATCTATCAGCTGCCCACGACCCTTTGTG
>CAYULZ010000026.1:0-15664 GCA_964445865.1 uncultured Lachnospiraceae bacterium
GGTGTCTCTTTCTCTTTGCAGTCTTGAGACCCGTGTTGTGTCTGTGATGGCAGTGACCCATCTTTACCTTACCCGAAGCGGTAACAGAAAATCTCTTAGCCGATGCTTTATGTGTCTTGACTTTTCCCATTTTTGAATTCTCCTTTTCGTATTCGTTGGCGGCTTCGCCGTTTATCATAAATTCGGACTGTGCCGTTTGTTTATGAACAAAATTATTTTTTGACGGGGGCAATGACCATGCTCAGAAGTCTGCCGTCGAGCACGGGCGCCTTATCGACGCTTCCCATTTCGGAACAGCTTTCGCGGAATTTCTGCATGATCTCCTGACCGATGGCCATGTGGCTCATCTCGCGGCCCTTAAAGCGCATGACAACTCTTACCTTGTTGCCGTCGCCGAGGAATCGCTGCGCGTGACGCACCTTCGTCTCGAAATCGTGTGTGTCGATGCGGCAGGAAAGCTGGATTTCCTTCAGCTCAACGACCTGCTGCTTTTTCTTGGCTTCCTTTTCCTTCTTGTCTCTCTCAAAGCGGAATTTGCCGTAATCCATAATACGGCACACAGGCGGCTGTGCCTGCGGAGCCATGAGAACCAGATCGTACCCTTGATCGTAAGCGATCTTCAAGGCAGCGTCGGACGACATGATACCGATGGGCTCTCCGTCCTCACCGATCACGCGAACCTCCTTGGCCTTGATATCCTCATTGATCAACATGTCCTTTGCGCTAATGTTCAATACACCTCCGTGTTTTGCCAATGTGGCAAAAAAAATTGTGCGAAGAGACTCTCCGCACGACACAACACACCGAGGGCTTCCCCACGGAGTGATTTTTATCAACCGTACGCGCCACTTGCGGGACGGTGAGAACGGAGTGTTCTACTTCATTTGCCCATGTATTATACCATGCTTTTTTTCGTCTGTCAAGAGCTTTTGCAAATTTTTTTATTTTTTTGTGCGGCTATCCAAACGGTATTCTTAGGCCGCCCCACGATCACCCTATTTTCCGGGAAATAAAAAAATTCTTTTTTGCACCCATCTGCGACATTACTACGACACGACCGCATTTTCTCTATCAAAGATTCACAAAAAACGAGGGATTGGTCACCAATTTTTTCTATTGTGTAGCTTTTTTGCCGAAAATTCACATGAAAAATCGTCAATTTTGAACTATTTACAAATCCATGCGTTTGCGCTATAATAATAACGCTGTCGGCGGCACCAATTCCACAGCATCATGCACAACTCTCACCGTTTTTTGCGAAATATCAAGCTTATGATATCTGCATGCATCAAACGGCCTCGGTTGTGCTTTTTTATTGTCCTTTTCTGTCTGCAGCGACAGAAAGGAACGAAAGAACGCCGTCTCTCCTTCCACCTTATCAATGGTGGTAAAAAATCTTTGCTTGTCGAAATTCCGCATTCTTGTCATTTGACAAGAACGCTTGGCAAGAAACAAACAAGGGGCTTTGCCCCTTGACCCCCGCTGTGTTCCCGACGGCTTTTGTAGAGCCGTCGGGTTCTTTTCTTATTGCAAATGAGACGCCGAAGGGGCAAGCCGTGCCCCTTCGGCTGGTGGGTTATTTCCCACATCATTGGTGCGTTGTGGGCGTTTGGTTTTATAACAACTTCCCCATGATGTAGCGACGAATCGTTTGGCACGAAGGCTGAAAAAATGGATGGGAAGTCAAGGAGGGGGAGTGGTTCGCAGAATCCATGCGCGAGCGTAGATTCAAGCTCTTCCCTTTCCTTATGGCGTTCTTTGGTTCCTTTCTGTCGCTATTGACAGAAAGGAACAGAAAGCAAGAATATTTTATTATATGAATAAATTTAAAATTATTGTAAAAACCGTAGAAATTTTTGAAAAGATATGATATAATATATCATTGAATCGGTATGCCCGATTTGTCACTGATCCACAGCCACCCACGCCTGACCGAGTACTCGGCGGGCTACGATAGATTTTTGCCGCGATGCGGCACGGAGGAACTTGTTATCATGCCTAAATACATAGAAAAAATTGAACCCCTGACGCTTCCCGTTATCGGTCTGCGAGGTATCGTTGCCTTCCCGTCCGTTCCCCTCAGCTTCGAGCTGTCCGAGGAGATCGCCATTCGCGCGGCCGAGGCCGCCTTTGAGACCGACTCCTTCGTCCTGATCTGCGCCGTCTCAGATATGGAGGCCGACGAGATTACGCCCGACGCGCTCTTCCGCGTGGGAACGGTCGCCAAGATCAAGCAATCGGTCAAGACGTCCGAGGGTAACATGCGCATGATCGTCGAGGGCTACTCCCGCGCTACGGTCACGGGCTTCCGCATCTTCGCCGACTATATCTGTGCTGATGCCATCTGCAAAACCGTTTCGGTCAGCGACGAGGAAAGCGTCCGCACCGAGGCCTACTGCCGCGCTATGCTCTCCGAGGTCGAAAAGCTGGTTTCGCTCCTTCCCTCGGTCAGCGACGATATGATGACGGCGGCACGCGCCATTCGTACCCCGGCGCTTCTGGCCGACTTTATTGCCTCGAACATTCTCGTAAAATATCAGGACAAGCAGCAGGTGCTCGAGTGCTTCGATCCCGCGAAAAGGATCGAGCTCATCATCGCCCTTATCCAGGAGGAATGTGAGCTTCTCGAGTGCGAGCTGAGCATTCACAAGCGCGTGCGTGCCAATCTCAACCAGAATCAAAAGGATTTTTATCTGCGCGAGCAGATCCGCGTCATTCAAGATGAGCTCGGCGACCTGTCCGAGATCGACGAATACGCAGAGAAGATTCTGGCCGCCAAGCTCCCCGACGCGGTCACCGAAAAGCTCCTCAAAGAAAACGAGCGCATGTCGAAAACGCCCTTTGGCTCGTCCGAGGCCTCGGTCATTCGCTCCTATCTCGACACTTGTCTCGAGATTCCGTGGACGGCAACCACGCGCGACCGCGTGAACGTCGAGGCGGCGCAAAAGATCCTCGACGCCGATCACGAGGGACTTGAAAAGGTTAAAGAACGAATTCTCGAATATCTGGCCGTCAAGCAATTAAGTCCGCATCTCGGCAATCAGATTCTCTGCCTCGTCGGCCCTCCCGGTGTGGGTAAGACCTCGATCGCGGCGTCGATTGCCCGTGCCATGAAGCGCAAGTACGTGCGCGTCTCCCTCGGCGGCGTGCGTGACGAGGCCGATATCCGCGGCCACCGCAAGACCTACGTCGGCGCGATGCCCGGCCGCATCATCGACGCGCTCATCCGTGCCAAGGTGCGCAACCCGCTGATCCTGCTCGATGAGATCGACAAGGTCACGCGCGACGCCCACGGTGATCCCGCGTCCGCTCTGCTTGAGGTTCTCGACAGCGAACAGAACAAGGCCTTTCGCGACCACTTCGTCGAGCTTCCCTACGACCTCTCCGAGTGTCTCTTTATCGCGACGGCAAACACGCTCGACACCGTACCGCGGCCTCTGCTCGACCGTATGGAGATCATCGAGATCAAATCCTACACGCGCCGCGAAAAGATCGCCATTGCGCACAACCATCTTCTCCCGAAGCAGCTGAAGAATCACGGACTTTCCCGCCGTATGCTGACCGTTACCGACGACGCTATCGGTGAGATCATCGACTATTATACCAAGGAGGCAGGCGTTCGCAATCTCGAGCGCTCGCTCGCTTCGATCATTCGCAAGGCCGCCAAGAAATTCGTGGACGATCCCACGCAAAAGCGGATTCGGATCACCGAAAAGGAGATCAAGGATTATCTTGGTGCGCGCAAGCTTCTTCCCGAGCGCATTCGCGCGACCGATGAGGTCGGCGTGGTCAACGGCCTCGCCTACACGCAGGCGGGTGGTGACCTGCTCCGCGTAGAGGTCGCCGTGCTTGACGGCACGGGAAAAATCGAGCTGACCGGCTCGCTCGGCGACGTCATGAAGGAATCGGCGCACATTGCAGTCAGCTACGTGCGATCGATCGCCGCACAATACGGCATTCCGAACGACTTTTATCAGAAAAAGGATATCCACATTCACTTCCCCGAGGGCGCCGTTCCGAAGGACGGCCCGTCGGCCGGCGTAACAATGGTCACGGCGCTCGTCAGCGCACTGACGGGTCGACGCGTCCGCCGCGATATTGCCATGACGGGTGAGGTATCGCTCCGCGGCAACGTGCTTGCCATCGGCGGACTGAAGGAAAAAACCATGGCCGCCTACGCGGCAGGCGTACATACCGTACTGCTTCCCACCGAAAACATGAAGGACATGGATGAGCTTGATCCCCTGGTGCAAGAAAATCTACATTTCGTGCCCTGCACGAACGCCACCGACGTCCTTGCCAATGCTCTGCTTCCGAGAGAGGCGCAGGACAATTGCAAGGAAAGCATGGAGGATGCTCACAAGGAGCAGGAGGTTGCGCCTCTCATTTCCACTGTGACCGTATCGAAATCCAAGATCGTACCGACCGCACGCTAACAAATTTCATCGATAGGAGCCAAACATGGCACTCAATACGCAAAAAGTCACGCTGAAGATCAGTGCGGGCACCCCCCGACAGATTCCCGGCGATCCCAAAACGCAGATCGCCTTTTCGGGGCGCTCGAACGTCGGCAAAAGCTCGCTGATCAATACGCTTCTCGGGCGCAAGAATCTTGCGCGCGTCAGCTCGTCCCCCGGAAAGACCATTACCATCAATTTCTACGACGTGGACGGCAAGCTTTATCTCGTTGACCTGCCCGGCTACGGCTTTGCCAAGCGCAGTCCCGAGGAAAAAAAGCAGTGGTCGGCACTCACCGACGGCTATTTCACGCAAAATAAAAACATCGACCGCCTTGCCCTCGTGCTCCAACTCGTGGACAGCCGCGTTGGCCCTACGGCCGACGATGAGATGATGCTGCATTTTCTTGTCGAATCGAGCATTCCCTTCGTCGTGGTAGCCACCAAGGTCGATAAGCTCAACGCCACCGAGCGCAAGAACAATCTGGAGGTGATCCGCAACCACCCGCTCGTGGCGGGCGCCCCCGTCATCCCCTTCTCCTCCCTCAAGGGTGAGGGCAAGGAGGAGCTTTGGAAAACCATCTTCCGCTATACCAATCTTTAATTTTGAATTGATTTTAAGGAGTCCCCTCCCCATGACACGCTTGATTCTGATCCGCCATGGCTTCAGCATGGCAAACGCCGAGGGCCGCTTTGCGGGTCACTCGGATTTTCCTCTCTCGGACATCGGCCATGAGCAAGCACGCCACGCCGCCGAGTATTTGTTTCAAAACAACCGCATTGACAAGATCTACGCGAGCGATCTGCTCCGCGCCTATCATACCGCCACCCCAACGGGTGAAAAATTCGGTCTTCCCGTCATTCCCGAGCCCCGTCTGCGCGAGATCTATGCAGGCCGCTGGGAGGGCATGAGATTCGACGACATTGCGAAAGACTATTCCGAGGATTGGGCGGTATGGCGCAACGATATCGCTCGGTCTCGCTGTACCGAGGGCGAATCGGTCGCCGAGCTCTTCTCGCGCGTCACGGCTGCGGTCTGCGACCTTGCCGCACAGAACGACGGCAAGTGCATCATGCTCGCCTCACACGCAACGCCTCTGCGCGCCGTGGAATGCTTCACGGCCGGTAAGACAGCCGCCTCGATGGGAGAATTCAACTTTCCGCCTAATGCATCGATCCAGTACTATCGCTATGAGAACGGCCGCCTGATTTCCGAGCGCCTTCACGTCACCGACCACCTCGAGGGCTTGATCACATCGCTCCCGAAGGGCGTCTGACCCCCTTTACGAAAGGATGTTACCTATGATTTTACACAAGCATTTTGACGTCAACGACAAGGGACACCTGACGGTCGGTGGCGTGGACACCGTTGCAATCGCCAAGGAGTTCGGAACGCCTGCCTACATTTTGGACGAGGCCGTGATTCGCGAAAACTGCCGTACCTACCGCCGTGCCGCAACCGAATATTTCGGTGCCGACGCATTGCCGCTCTACGCCTCGAAGGCGCTCTGCTTTGCGGGCATCTACCACATCGCCGCCGAGGAGGGTATGGGCGTGGACTGCGTGTCGGGCGGCGAGCTCTACACAGCCAAGGCCGCAGGATTTCCCGCAGAAAAAATCTATTTCCACGGAAATAATAAGACCGACCGCGATATTTGTGATGCGCTCGACATGGGTGTCGGCACGTTTGTCGTCGACAACGTCGACGAGCTCGAGGCACTCTCCGCCGAGGCGGTGCGCCGCGGAATCACCCAGCGCATTCTGCTTCGCATCACCCCCGGTATCGACCCCCACACCCACCGCGCGATCAGCACGGGCAACGTCGATTCCAAGTTCGGCAGTGCGATCGTAACAGGTCAGGCTATGGCCATCGTCAAGCAGGCGATTGTCACGCAGGGGGTGCGTCTGTGCGGTCTGCATTGCCACATCGGCTCGCAGATCTTCGACGTCGAGCCCTTCGCCGAGGCGGCCGACATCATGGTACGCTTCATCGCCGAGATCAAGCGCGAATGCAACGGCTTTGAAATCGAGGAGCTGAACCTCGGCGGCGGACTCGGGGTCCGCTACACCGAATACGACCGTGAGATCGACTACGCAGCCGCCATCCGCGACATTGCCGCGATCGTAACGGGCTATTGCCGCGAGCATGGCATCCGCATGCCGCGCGTCATCCTCGAGCCCGGCCGCTCCTTGGTAGCCGCCGCAGGCGTTACGCTTTACACCGTCGGCTCGGTCAAGGAAATCCCCGGCTTCAAGAATTACATCTCGGTTGACGGCGGCATGCCAGACAATCCGCGCTACGCACTTTATCAATCGCAATATACTGCCCTGATCGCCAACCGTGCAAACGAGCCGCGTGACTATCGAGCCACCCTCGCAGGCCGTTGCTGTGAATCGGGCGACCTGCTCGGCGAAAACATGGAGATTCAGCACGCGCGACGCGGCGACATTCTTGCCGTGCTCGTAACGGGCGCGTACAACTTCTCCATGGCCTCCAACTACAACCGCCTGCCCCGTCCGCCCATCGTCATGGTCAAGGACGGCCGCGCGACGCTCGCCGTCAAGCGCGAAACCTACGAGGACCTCATCGCTCGCGACATTCTCTAACAACAACAGTAAGGAAAGAGAATTTATGTTAAAGCATCTGCTCGGAAACGGCGATATGCAATCGTATATCGTCCAAATTCTGTTATCCCTGCCCGTTGCCCTACTCGCGCTCTCGGTACATGAGACGGCGCACGGCTACGTGGCGTATAAGCTTGGAGATCCCACGGCGCGCAGTATGGGACGGCTGACGCTCAACCCACTCAAGCACCTCGATCCCTTCGGCTTTCTGTCGATGATCTTGTTCGGCTTCGGTTGGGCAAAGCCCGTGCCCATCAATACCCGTTATTTCAAAAAGCCCAAGCGCGACATGGCGCTGACCGGCGTGGCTGGCCCCATCTCCAACTTTCTGCTCGCACTCGTCTTCGCGCTCGCGATGAAGATCTTTTATCTCGGCATCGCCCACGTGAATTTGCCGAACGAAACGCTGCTGCTCATGGCCGTGTATTTCCGAAGCTTTCTGTACTACGGCATTTACATGAACGTCGCACTCGGCATTTTCAATCTTTTGCCCGTACCGCCGATGGACGGCTCGCGCCTTTTGTTCGCCGTTCTGCCATCGAATCTTTATTTCAAGATCATGCGCTACGAGCAGTACATTTATATCGCCGTGCTCGTTCTGCTCGCCCTCGGCGTGCTCTCGCCCGTTTTGAATTTTCTGACGAACGCCGTCATGAACGTGATCTTCAAAGTCTTCGCGCTCTGACCGCCCGTGCGGCGTATTTTACCACGAATGTGAGGTGAATCCATGGAAGCCGTTACCTATCGGCTCGATCAGTTTGAAGGCCCGCTCGACCTTCTGCTGACGCTCATTCAAAAGAATAAGGTCAGCATTACAGACATTCCCATTGCGCTGATCTGTGACCAATACGTAGAGGCCATTGCCGATGCGCAGGCGCTGGACATGGATGTCGCCTCCGAATTTATCGTTATGGCCAGCGAGCTGATGCTCATCAAAAGCCGTATGCTTCTGCCTCGCGATGAGGAAAACGAGACCGACCCGCGTGCGGGTCTGACCGACGCCCTCTTGCGCTATCAGCAGGCCAAGGAGGCCGCGCAGAAGCTCGCCCCTCTCTACGCCTTTTACAGCGGACGTATGGTCAAGGACACCGACGAGATCTCGATCGACAAGACCTTCGTGCAGGATCAGGACGTCACCGCCCTTTGCACGGCCGTGAAACGGATCATCGCCTATAACAATGCCTTGGAGCGAGCGGCCAACACCGCCTTTACACCCATGATCAGTAAGCCGATCATTCCCGTCGAGATCAAGATCGTCTCGATCCTCAAGGTGCTGGAAAAGCAATCAGTCGCCTCACTCGAGGAGCTGATCATCGGAGAGGTCACGCTTCCCGATCTCATTGCCGCCTTTCTTGGCGTGCTGGAGCTTGTGAAGGTACGCAAGCTTCTAATCGCCGACGACATCGATACCGAAAACGCGCTTCTGTCGGCGTCCACGCGCTTCATTCTCAATACCGAGGAAATAACGGAGAACGACGGCGAGGAAGCGCCTGCCCTCGCATAACGGAAGAAAGGAAGATCCCCATGGAACAAGCGATTCAAGAGCTGAAAAATATAGAAGGGGCCATCGAGGCGATTTTGTACGCCGCGGGATACCCCGTCAAATACACGAAGATCGCCGAGGTTCTCGGCCTTGATCTTCGTAACACGAAAACGCTCATCGAGCACATGGCAGAGCGATATAACGACGACAAATCCAAGCACGGCATTGCCTTGCTTTGCTTTGACGACACCTGCCAATTCTGCACCAAGGAGGTGTACGCGCCCTATATTCGCGAGGCACTCGGTATCCGCCGCGGCGGCAATCTGTCGGCCTCCTCGATGGAGGTGCTGGCCGTCGTTGCCTACAATCAGCCCGTCACGAGAACCTTCGTCGATCAGGTGCGCGGCGTAGATAGCTCCTACGCGATGAACTCGCTCATCGACAAGGCGCTCATCGAGGCCTGCGGCCGTCTCGACGCCCCCGGCCGACCGATGCTTTACGTGACAACCGAGAAATTTTTGCGCGTGTTTGGTCTGCAATCGCTCTCCGAGCTCCCCGCCACCGAAACGCTCGTCCCGCCTAAGGAAGAAACGCCCATCGTCGAGGAGGAGCTGTCCGAAGCACAGAGTGAGGAAAGCCGCGAATAAGGGCGTATAAAAACCGAGACCGTCGGTTTACACTACATAGGAAGCATGGATTAAGAAAGGAGGATACTCATGACCGCATTGTATATCATCGGCGGCATTTTGCTGTTTTTCGTGTTTATCCTCTCGCTGAAGGCCACCATCACCATTGCATACCGTGACGAGGTTGCCCTATGGGTTCGCGTGCTTGGCTTCAAGATCCGCATTCTGCCCAAAAAGGAACCAAAGGTCGGCCCGCACAGCATGTCCGAAAAGAAGGCTCAAAAAATCAAGAAAAAGCTTCGCCAAAAGCAACAGAAAAAAGCAGAGGCCAAGCAGAAAAAGGCAGAAAAAAAGGCCGCCGAGAAGGAACAGCCCAAGGAAAAGCCGAAGAAAAGCCTTTCGGATATTCTCGACATGATCGACCTCGTCCGTCGGCTTCTCGTCAAGGTCGTCAAAACCTTCTTCGGCCATTTGCGCATTGACATCGCACGCCTCAAGATCCGTGTTGCCACGGGAGATGCGGCCACCACGGCCATCGCTTACGGCGCGATTACACAGGCTGTCAACCTCCTGTTTCCCATTCTCGAATCGGTCAAGAATTTTTCCCTGCCCAAGACGCGCGACATTGACATCGTCGCGGACTTTGTAGGTGAGGGCATAGAGGCCGATATTCAGCTCTCCTTCAAGCTACGCGTATGGCATCTTTTCCACGTCGCCTTCGGCGCGCTCTTTACCGCGATCAAGCATTTCGTCAAAAAGATGTTCCGCGACCAAAAGAAAAAAGAATCTTCCCCCGAGGGACACAAGATCCCTCCACAATCCTGAAGCGATGCACGCCTCTGCGTGCTTGCGATAAATCGGTATTCCCATCATAAATTATGAAAGGATAAACAAACCATGGCAAACGAAAACAAAATCCCGGAAATCATTCGCTCGTCTCTCGAGAACATTCGCTCGATGGTAGACGCCAATACCGTCGTCGGTGAGCCCATCTGCACGACGCCCGGAACCACCATCATTCCGATCTCGAAGATCTCGGTCGGCATCGCCTCGGGCGGCGTAGACTATCACCCCCAGAAGGAGACTGCCCCCCGTCAGAACTTCGGTGGCGGCGGCGGAACCGGTCTGTCGGTCGTTCCCGTCGGCTTCCTCGTGGTCGATAAGGACGGCGACGTGGAATTTATCAACGTTGGACAAAAGGGCAAGCCCGATCCCGTGGATCAGATTGCAGATTTCGTCGAGCGTACGCCCGACATCATCGCCAAGATCAAGGACATCTTCGCGAAGGAACAGAAGCCCGAGGAAACCGTCTGATTTCCTTTCTTGCACCCGATTCATTTTTTGCACGATCCCTTCCATATACTGTGATAGCGGTATCGCGATGCCGTGCCACTTCATAGACTATGCCCGAAAGGATTCTGCACCATGTTCAAAAAGCTGATATCCGCCTGTCTCGTATGCACGCTGATTACGCTCGGCACGCTCGTTGCTCACGCACGGCCTGCCGAGACGGGGCGTGCGTCCTCTCCGTCCGATCTTTCCGCGCACAGCGCGATTCTGACCGATGCCAACGGCAACGTTCTGTTTGAAAAGAACGCCCACGAACGCATGGGGCCTGCCAGCACGACAAAGCTTTTGACGGCTCTTGTCGTTGCCGAGACCTGCGATCCGAGTGCCGAGGTCACGATCCCCCGTGAGGCAGTGGGCATCGAGGGCTCGTCGGTCTATCTCTGCGAGGGCGAGGTTTTGACGGTTGAGCAGCTGCTCTATGCCCTGCTTTTGGCATCGGCCAACGATGCCGCTACGGCACTCGCGCTCTTCTGCTCGGGCAGTATCGAGGTCTTTTGTGAGCTGATGAACGCCAAGACGACCGCGCTCGGTCTGACGGATTCCCATTTCGTCAATCCACACGGTCTCTATGACGATGCCCATTATACGACGGCACACGACCTTGCCGTCATCGCCGCAGTCGCGCTGAAGTGTCCGCTCATTCGTCGGATCGTGTCTACCTACAAGATGACGATTCCGCTGTGCGGTACGGAGGGCACACGTGTGCTCGTCAACCACAACAAAATGCTCCGTCTGTACGACGGTGCGATCGGCGTCAAAACCGGCTTTACCAAAAAAACGGGGCGCACACTGATCAGTGCGGCCGAGCGAGACGGTCTTTTGCTGATAGCCGTCACGCTCTCTGCTCCCGACGATTGGAACGATCATCAAAAGCTTTTGGACTATGGCTTTGACGCCTATACGTGTGCTACGCTGTTCGAGCAGGGCACTTGCATCGGTACGCTTCCCGTCTGCGGCGGCCGCGAGGATTTCGTCGCACTCTGCGCATCACGCTCGGTATCGGTCGTGATTCCCAAATCGGAAGCGGCGCTTTCGTATACGATCGAAGCGTCGGGGCATTTTCTCTATGCGCCGATCGCGTCGGGGCAGCGCGTCGGACGCGCCGTGTGTCGCGTGGGTGATCGCGTGTATGCCGTCGATCTTGTCGCCGCCTCCGACGTAGCTCGCTACATACCGAAAAAGCAGGCGCCCTGGGATCGTCTTCTGCACTTTTTCTCAACGGACGAAGAATAACCAAAGGATTGCTTATGAGTCAGATCAAGCTTCAAAAATATTTCACCGATTGCGGCGTAATGTCCCGCCGTGCCGCCGAAGCGGAGATCGAGGCAGGACACGTTCGTGTCAACGGTAAGCCTGCTACGCTCGGCATGCGGATCGATACGGATACCGACACTGTGGAATATCGGGGGCGCATCGTGCGCCCGTCGAGCGATGCGCACGTGTGCATTTTGCTCAACAAGCCTCGCGGCGTGGTCACCACCATGCACGACGAAAAGGGGCGCCCGACCGTCGCGACACTCACGGCCGACATCGGCACGCGCGTCTATCCCATCGGGCGGCTGGATATGGACTCGGACGGCCTTTTGCTTCTGACCAACGATGGCGCACTCGCCGAGCATCTGACACATCCGCGCCATGAGATCCCCAAGATCTACCGCGTTACGGTGCGTGGAGCCGTAGATTCTCAAACGCTGACAAGCCTCGGTGCACCGATGGTGCTCGACGGCTATCGTATCCGTCCCGTCACGGTACGACTTTGCTCCTTTGATGCCGCGCGAAACCGCACGGTTCTCGAAATGGAGCTTTTTGAAGGACGTAACCGACAGATCCGCAAGATGTGCGCGTCGGTCGGACTTTCGGTCACCCGTCTGTGCCGCGTGGCCATCGGTGAGCTGCGCCTCGGTGCGCTTCCCATCGGCAAATGGCGCAGGCTGACCGAAGAAGAAATACAGTATCTCATGGGTCAAGCACCCATGAGGAAAGGACACCCACATGCTTAAGGTTCTCCCCATTCAATCCAAGCTGCAGCAGGAAGAAATCTGCCTGCACTGCGGCGTTACCTACAATCCCGACCTTTTGGCTTACGTTGCCTATGACGACGCCACGTTACTCGGTGTTTGTCAATTCAAGCTCACCGCAGAGGGCGGTATTCTCTACGATCTTGCCCCCGCCCATGGCACCGACTCCTTTGAGGGCATGTTTATCATGGGGCGCGGCACGCTGAACTTTATTGATCTTTGCGGTGCACGTATGGCCTATTATCGCGGCGAGGTCACCAACGAGCGTCTCCTGCTCGCCGTCGGCTTCCAAAAGAATGAAAGTGGCGAATACGCCGTCAATCTGGAGGGCTTTTTTACCGCCCACGACCATAGCGCAGAGAAATAAATTTCCTGCTCGCTCTCTTTCGATATTTTTTTCAAAAACTTGACAATACGGTATCCGTATGCTATAATATATGTGAATTGGTATCAGACAAGCTCCGGCTTGTCTGAGACTACTCATCTGCCCCTTTCGGGGCGATTGTTTCGGAGGTTAATAAACGAATATGGAAAATACGATTACTTTCAGTCATCTTTGGCAAATCTTCAAGCACGCTTGGTGGAAGATCGTGATTGTGGTATTGATCGTCACCATCGCCGCGGGTGCTGCCACGTATTTTCTCGTCCCGAGAAAATACGCCGCCACGACCGAGTTTTATATCGTCAACGTCAACCAGAACATTGACTATATCACGTCCTCAACGGTGGCTGCTGACCAGCTTTTGGCCGAGAACTACATAGAAATCATCAAGAGCGATGCGATGATGTCCCTCGTGGCAGAAAAGCTCAAGACCAACCACGAGATCGAAATGTCGAACAAGGAGCTTCGCAGCATGATTTCCGCATCGACCAACAGCAACGCTTCGATCTTCTCGATCACCGTTACCGCTAAGTATTCCATTCTTGCCTATAAGATCGCTTGCTATATCACCGAATTGGCACCCGAGCTCGTAACCGAGATCGCCAAGCCCGGTGAGATCTACGCAACGGTTTCCCTGTCCGCTGTCGCCTCCAATCTGGCAGAAAAAGCAGCAAAGGATCAGAAAAGTCAGGAAAAATACGGCGAGGTTGCTCTTGCCGTTCAAGAGGCCGTCGATGCGCTGAAGGCCAACGAGGATACGTTGACCGTCAAGGGAACGCAAAACCGTTTGGAGTGTATTCAGGTCGTTCGTGAGCCCGTAGAGAACACCAACCACGTTTCGCCCAGCCTTTCCAAGGTCTGCATCATTACCGCTCTGGCTACGGCCATTTTGGTATACGCCTTCTTCTTCCTCCGTGATTTCTTCAATACTACGCTCCGAACCGAAGATGATATCAAGCGTTTGACCGAGCTTCCCCTTCTCGGTACTATTCCGAAGTGGGATACATCAACCAAGAAGGGCTACGGTTCGTCGGCTTACGGTGCAAAAGGAGGACATAACAAATGAGTAAGACCAAAAAGATCAAAAAGGCAGATGCCATCCTGGAAACGCGGTTAATGAACGATTCCACCCCCTTTGCCATTCGCGAGGCCTTCAATCATCTGCGCACCAACTTAATGTATACCCTCAACGATGAGGAGGGTTGTCCCATTTTCGCCGTCACCTCTGCCGGTGCAGCCTCGGGTAAATCGACGCTGATGGCGAATATCGCCATTTCCTATGCCATGGCTTCGAAAAAGATTCTGCTGATCGACGCCGATATGCGTGCACCCATGCAGTACCGCATCTTCAACATGGACAAAAAGCTGCCCGGCCTGAGCGAGCTTCTCTCGGGCATTGAGGAAAGCGACGCGCCGTTGCTCCGCTCCACCGAAAAGGAAGGACTGCACGTCCTTTTGGCGGGCCTGACGCCCCCCAACCCCTCCGAGCTGATCTTAAGCAACCGCTTTGAACAGTATCTTAAGAAGTGGCGTATGGAATACGATGCGATCTTCATTGACTTCCCGCCTGTCGGTATCGTTACCGACACGTTGGCAATCCATCAGCTCGTAACGGGCTACATCTTCGTTGTCCGTTCCGATCGCTGTGACAGCCGCAAGGTCTCTGCCGCACTGGACGCCATGGAAAAGGTCAACGCCAAGATCCTCGGCATCGTTCTCAACGATCTGGACGCCAAGAGCTACGGCGGCGGATATTCGTACCGCAAGTCGAAATATTCCAAATACTCCAACTATTATCGTTACTCTAACAAATACGAGCGAGCCAAATACGAGGAGTCTTACGAGCATGCATACGAGCGCGCTTACGAGCAGAATAAGACAGCAGAAGAAAACGAGAGTCAAGACGCATGAGTACGGGAATTGATTTTCATTCTCATATCATACCGGGTGCCGATCACGGCTGTGCCGCCTCTGAGGAGGCTGCACAGCAGTTGATCATGATGCGAAATGCGGGGATCGCCACCGTGGTGGCTACCCCGCATTTTTATCCTGCGCAACACGAGGTCAAGGATTTTCTTGCCCGAGTGAACGCGGGGGTAGCGCGGCTTTTGCCCAAACGGCCTGCGGATGCGCCTCGGCTTTTACTCGGTGCGGAGGTGCTTCTCTGCCCTAACCTTCACGAAATGCCAGACTTTGATCGGCTCTGCATTCGCGGCACGCGCGTGTTGCTCTTGGAGCTTCCCTTCAGCGGCTGTAACGATGCACTGTTTGAAACGGTTGGAGAGATTCTCGCACTTGGATACACGGTGGTGCTTGCGCATATCGATCGCTACGTACGTAACTACGGTGATCAGATCGATCGCCTGCTTTCGATGGGTGCATGGGCACAGGTCAACGCCTCGTCGCTGACGGGATTTTTTGACCGCAAGCGCTTAATGCCGTATCTGCTGAGCGAACACGTCGTGGCCTTTGGCAGCGATCTGCACGGACAGGATCAAAAGGCGATAAACGCCTATGCGGCTCTGCAAAAGCTTCCGCATGGACTGTTCGACCGCATCTGCGAAAGAACATCCGCACTCTTGGAGGGAGCGGAGACGGTTTCGTAATCCATCATGGCTTCGTCCACATAAAAAAAGAAGCACTCCTGAAGGAGCGCCTTCCATAGAGCAGGTTTTAATCTCCCTGCGAGATCCGAACGGCATTGCCGTTCGCCCTTCGGGTTT